>JAGQQC010000348.1 GCA_020426395.1 Planctomycetaceae bacterium | reverse complement strand
AGCAGATTCGTAGCGTTTCTGCGGTTTTTTATCCAGACATTTCAGGCAGATGGTTTCCAGATCGACCGGAACCCGCGGTTGCAGTTTGCGCGGGCTGACTGGTTCCTCGGTCAAGACCATCATGATCGTCTGCATCAGGTCGGGGGTCTGAAAGGGAGGACGTCCTGTCAGAAGTTCATACAGGATCGCTCCGATGGCGTAGACATCGGTAGCCGGGGAAAACTGCTTCACAACACCGCTTGCCTGTTCCGGTGCCATGTAGCTGGGGGTTCCGATGATTTCACCGGTTTGTGTTTTGTGTTCGTCACCGCCGTGCAGGCGTTTGGCCAGACCGAAGTCCATGACTTTGATGTTCCCGTCCCTGTCCCGCATGACATTGGAGGGTTTGAGATCCCGGTGGAGAATTCCAGCCCGATGGCAGGCTTCGATTGCTTCGGAGATCGCGAGAATCACCTTTGCCGTCTGAGTGGGGGAAGGCAATTGCTCTCGCAGAGATTCGGATAACGTCACACCCTCGATGTATTCCATCGCAAGGTAAGGCAGACCGTTTGTCTCGCTGGCTTCGTAGATCTGACAGACACCAGGATGAGTCACTGCCGCGACTGCTCTCGATTCCTCTCGAAAGCGCGAAAACAGGGCAGGGGAGGCCGCGCCAGCCGCAGCGACAACCTTGATCGCGACAAGCCGTTCCAGGTCCAGATGTTGAGTGAGATAGACACAACCCATGCCCCCCTGACCGAGAATTGAGATCAGACGGAAACCGGGGATCTCAGGTAAAGGAGCGGGAGAGCCCATTTTTCTGGGGACTGTCTGCTGATCCGAAATTGTACCCAGAAAAGTGGTTTCAGCATCTAAATCTCTCTCGTCTTGATTTTCTGAATTCGGCTTCATCCTCCACCCCAAAAAAGTATTTCGCAAAGGTTTAATCAATCGACCAAACCTTTGCGAAATGTTCACCGCTGGATTTACGGGAAGCGGACTAATTCCCTGATGCGTTCAATAAATTTTCGATCTCTTTTTTGAATCCCACCCGGTTCTGATGCATGTAGGCGCAAATCATCCAGAGCTGGGAGGGGGTCAGTGTGTCTGAAGGGGTGGTCATGTTCATGAACACCATGTCGAACTTTTCGGGCATACTGAAATAACCCAGGCCGGTTCGTTCATTCTTCGTGGCAACAGCTTTGATGACCGCGGGAGGCAGGGAACCTTCCTCAACCCCAGCGACGACTGTGTATGCCAGGATGCCGAAAACCAGTTCGCCTTTAAAATGACCCAGTTCGCGAAGTTCGAAGGTGATTTTGGAAGTTTCTCCATCCATTTCCCAGATCAACTGGTAGAATTTCTTTCCATTATCCAGAGTCTGCTCACGCAGAAAAACATCGTTCGACATCTTCTCCAGATTCGTTTTTAATTTTTCTAACGCCTTCTCCCGTGCTTTTTCCGCTTCCTGGTCTTTTTCATCAGCGAAGGCTGTTCCACCGGCCATGACAACAAACATCAGGGAAAAAGCCAGCAGTGATCGAATCATTACGTGCAAGTTCATTTTAGTTTCCAATCTGTAAATTCTTGAGCAGGTTAAGTGAGATTTCAGTATTAAGTTGACTAAAGATAGTAGTGTGAAACTGTATTGCTTCAACGCGACTCGTTGACCGGTACGACTGCCACAACAAGCTCTTTCACGACTCCTTTATCGTACTGGACGGCAAGCCCGAGATCGCGATACAACTGGTGATACTCTTTGACGTCGAACAGATGTGCCAGCTCGACATCCCAGTCATCCCCAAATCGTTTCTTGATTTCAGCACTGGGCATTCCCACGGAAACATCGATCGATTCTCCGCCGAGTCCCGGACGATGTACTGTGATGGCAGGGGCTGCCTTGCCATCCAGAATAATTGCCAGTACTTCACGTGTTGCCAGCACGGTAATGCCCAGATCTTTATACTTGTAGTACTTCAGATTCGTTCCTTCGACGACGGGAATTTCGACGTCAGCCGGTCCTAAATCATCCTTGAGTTTTTTCAGGCTCTGGCTGAGCCCGATCACTTTTCCGTCAGGGAGTTTGACAGCCGTTACCGGTCGCCAGTCCTTAACCCCGGGTTTCCGAAACTGGGACTTTGCTTTCGGTTTGACCCCGGCGGCTTTTGCGAGATTGACATAATCATCATAAGCGATTGGCCACCATGAGCTGGATGCAGTCATACCGTTCAGATATTCTTCGAACAGCTTAAGGGCCGTCTGTTGCTTCTCAGGTTCCGCATTGATGGTAAGAGTTCGTGCCTGGTTAAATCGCAATGCGGATTCCATTGCTTTTACGGCTTCCCCATTGCCACGCACCGTTCTGGCTTTTGCCAGTAACTTTAAGGTCGAAGCTGTCAGTTCCGGACTGAAACCGCGTGCCGACCCGGAATTGATCAGAATGGAAGCATGGACCAGAGGATCGAGTGTCTTCGCCTGCTCTTCATCCTTGAGTGCCGTGAAGACTTCATCAAACCACCGTTCCGCCTGGCCAACATCTTTTCCTCCCGGATGAATCAGATAGGCCACTGCCAGATTGGCTTTGACCATCAAAAAAGGATCTTTCAGCTGCAAGCGTTCCTTGAGCCGCAATGCTTCGCGGAAAGCACCGACTGCTTCAAACCACAATTTTTCATCCACACCGCGAACGGCAGGTTCCAGTGAATCCGGACGTCGATAGAAACCACCGACAACGAGATGACCGACATCAAAATTTCGCAAGTCTTTCTCATCGAGCCCATCGCAGTACTGCATCAATAATGCATAACCAAGATTGGCCCAGGCTTCATAGCACTCCGGGAACTCCTCTGTGACGTTTCGAAAACAGATTTCGGCGTGCGGATAATGCTGATTTTCCAGAAACATTACGCCGGTCTGAAACGAACTGAGTGATTGCCATAAGGCCTTTGTCCGCTCATCGTCAAACAGGTATGCCGCACGATCTTCCCAGGAGGGGTGATTCAGTTTCAATCCTTCAAAACTGCAGTAGGGTGGACCGCTCCCACGCCATCCATTGAGATCGCTCACAAGTCCGCGACGGGTATAACCGGCTTTGAATGCCAGTTGCATCCCGAATAGATCTGCTTCGAGTTCTTTCTCGCGATCTGTCGCGAGTCGGACCACCTGCAGATCGTTTCCAAACTTCTGGAAAAACTCCATTTTCTTATGACTGTGACGGTGGTAAAGGTGCCCCAGTTCATGGCCAATCGTGAATGCCAGAGTTTCTTCATCAAACTTGGCAATCTTTTCGATCGTATCGACTGTCACCTCAATAAACGGGACATCCACACCGTTCTCAGTTCGAAATCCCGCAAACGCGTTGGCAAATCCGGGATCGATGACGGTGACTTTGGGCGGCCAGACTTCCCATCCTTCTGGCTGCTCCATAACGGCCAGCAATCTTTTCGTTACCCGATCCACAACCTCACGGTGCTTATCGGTCACCTCCCCGAACGATCGTTCGGGGAGCGTCCCGAGGAACATCCCCAGGAACAGTATGCAAAACAGCGATTTTGTCAGATTAATCATTGTCTTCCCTTTCTTTAGTAAGGTGCCCGTAGCACTAGTCCACAAGACGCAACTGTGAGAAGACATCCAGATTGATCGAAGAATTCTCTTCGCCTGTCACACCGGGAGCATTTCTTGCCGACTGGGAGACAGGTAGACTGATCTGGCCCTGGTTCCCGGCTTTCGTGGTATTGAGCGAAAAACTCAACGAACCCGATTTGGGAGTAGACGCCATGGACGACGATGTCCGGCCAAGTTGACCGATCGCCTCATTTTTATTCAGAACGGCGTTTCGATTGTCTGATTGATTGTTCCGGCTGAGGGAACCAGCCGCCATTTGGGTGGCCGTATCTTGCCGCCCAAAAGAGGTGGCTCCTTGCGGTTTCGCAATTGTTCCGGAAGCGGAAGCCTTTGAGACTTCCAGATTTGAAACGGGGTCTGTGATTCGTGACGATGCATCGGGGAAAGTAATTTCCTGAGCAGTAACATGGTTCAGGGATACGTAGACCAGGTTACCGGCGATACATGCAGTCAGAATGGAACTTTTCATCTTTTTCATCGTAATCTCCTGTTGGGTTGCTCATGTTCTCCAGCTGTGGAACAGTATTGCGTGTTAATGAAGTTTACATTTCGCAAAACATCAGGTGCAAACTTCGAAGTATGAACTTTCGACTTTGCACCAGGCACTCTCCCGTACAGCGGATGACTCGACTTGTGACAGGTGATTTGCAAAAAAATAATGAAAAAAGCTGTTACACAGGAAATCAGAATCCATCTCGATCAGAATTGTCTGAGTCCGGTGCTTGTTTGTGATTTTACCTTCCCTTTTTGTTCCAACGTCAGAGAGAGAATTGTGGTTCGATGGGTGTTGGAATCATATCAAAACCCCGAAGAACGCAACCTGCTGAAAACACAGCGGGGGCTGATACTCCCGTTCATTATGTGGTCGCGATTCTTTGTAGTCAAGACGCCATCGGGAATTACGCAGCGGTACTTCTGGAGGCTCAACAATTGTTTGAGAATGAGTAAACGCTCCTCTGCTTGCCCTGAAATGATTTCACATTTCCGTTCTTCTATGTGCTTTTCCGGGTAACGAACAGCGTTTCCGGGGAAAGCTGGGAGTTGACTGGAAATCGGAGTTGAGTCGGGGACGTTCTGCTGGAGACGGTATTTGGATTGTGGTGTGACATTCTGACGGACTAAATAAACTTGACCTCTGTTCAAGGCAGGGCGATAATAAATTTTTCAGCTCTGATTCTCACTGTTTGACGATTGCGGAGTCTTCAGAACGATGGGACAACTGCCAGAGATGCAATCACTGGGAGTCTAGTACGTGCCAGCATCCCCAAAAATCTCTGCCATGGCCCTGGGAGGGCTCATTCTCCTGTTCTCTCTTTGCGCCTGGTTTGCTGGTCCGGGAGTAGCACTGCAACCAGAGCTTCTAAGGGCCCAACAACCAGATCAGCCGCTTGTTGCACTGCGGCCTGCAATCATTTCCGACACCAGTGCTGCTAAACAAAGACGCAGGCTGCTGACAGAGATGGAAGCGGTTTGGCTCGGAGGGAATCTCGCGGAAGCGATCACGCTCGCTGAGAAGGTCTACCAACTCG
>JAGQQC010000347.1 GCA_020426395.1 Planctomycetaceae bacterium | reverse complement strand
AACCATCGTTTGATGTGACGATGAGTTCTTGGGGAAAAAAAGTTTCTGGGTCAAACTGTACCGCAGTGACGAAAGTTGGGCGAGACTTTCCAATGGTACCCCAGTCATTACAATGTCGGCATTATAGACTTGCAAACGCCGCACGCACTCTGCGACCCAGTTGTATAACCGTTCGACAGAGACGCCGTAAATCAAATCATTTCCGATATCCGTCAGCAACGCTCTCAACCGGCAGGAACTGTTGTCCGGTTCGACATGTTGAGTCTTCTCAAGTTTTTCCCACAAACCACAATTGAGAATTCCGGGCAGCCTGCGTACGAATACGGCCGAATCTTTCCCGTAAGAACGTCCATGCCCACCCGCAATGAGTAACTTTAATTCTGTTTCTATCGGAATCACCTCGCGCAAGGAAAAAACCAACCGGGATAACCCAATCGCCACATTACTTGCCCCCAAGATAACAACTTGCTCGGCACCATTCCGTTTCCGTTCTTCCCAATCTAAGTTATCAGTCATACGTCGCCTTGAAACGGACTCTACTGGAGAAACTGGCTTCCGAGTTGTTACGCTATTCGCGCGTTACCGGTTATAATCATAGACCACTCCACTTTATTTGTCTGCGACAATTCATTCTCTGATCCTCTTCCGCTTTAGAAATCATCCGCCTGATGGGATATTCCACGTTAAACCAATGTCTCACTGACCTGGAACAGACTGGTCAATTGATTCGCATCGAGACGGAAATCGATCCTCATCTGGAGATGGCGGAGATCCAGCGGCGCGTCTATCAAGCGAACGGTCCGGCCCTGTTGTTCACCAACGTCAAAGGGTGCCGCTTTCCGATGGTTTCCAATCTATTCGGTACATTGGACCGCACCCGTTGGATTTTTCGTGACACACTGGAAGGAGTTCGACATCTGGTCGATTTGAAAATCGATCCGATGCAATTCTTCAAACATCCCTGGGCCTATCGCGATGCCATCCGGCCCGCACTGCATATGTTGCCCCGCAAAACATCGAAAGGCGCCGTCCTTCAGCACCGGACCTCCATCGACCAGCTTCCCAAACTGGTCAGTTGGCCCAAAGATGGTGGGCCATTCATTACGTTGCCTCAGGTTTATACCGAACATCCTGCGAAACCGTCGCTGATGAATTCGAACCTGGGAATGTATCGCGTCCAGTTGTCGGGAAATCAGTATCAACACAACCAGGAGATCGGGCTGCATTACCAAATTCATCGCAGCATCGGGGTTCATCATGCTGCGGCGATCGAAAAGGGAGACCCCTTACGGGTCAACATTTTCGTTGGAGGGGCCCCCGCGATGACAGTCGCCGCGGTAATGCCATTGCCAGAAGGAATGTCGGAACTCACGTTCGCCGGCGCTCTGTCCGGGAAATCGATCCGGATGGTCCCCCAAGTGGAAGGACCTGCCATTTATGGCGAAGCCGATTTCTGTATCACGGGCACAATTGATCCTGACCGAGTTCTTCCCGAAGGTCCCTTTGGAGATCACCTGGGATACTACAGTGATGCACATGATTTTCCCGTCCTCAAAGTTGAGCATGTTTATCATCGAGAAGGAGCCATCTGGCCGTTTACTGTTGTTGGACGTCCTCCGCAGGAAGACACTTCTTTCGGCGATCTGATTCACGAAATCACCGGCCCCGCCATTCCCTCCGTGATCAAAGGAGTCCATGCTGTAAACGCTGTGGATGCTTCCGGCGTCCATCCGTTGTTACTCGCCATTGGAAGTGAACGCTATATTCCCTACGCAAAAGAACGTGAACCACAGGAACTCCTCACGTGCGCAAATGCGATTTTAGGGCAGGGGCAATTATCCCTGGCGAAATATCTATTCATCGTCGCGAAAGAAGATGTCCCTGGTCTCAACATCCATGACATCCCCCACTTTTTCCGGCATCTCCTTTCGAGAGTTGATTGGACGCGAGACCTCCACTTTCAAACACGAACGACCATCGACACGCTTGATTACTCTGGTACAGGTCTCAACGCCGGTTCCAAACTCGTCATCGCTGCGGCTGGGAATGTTCGGCGAGAGCTTCCCACAGAAATGCCCAGCGGAATAACCTTACCAACAGGGTTTCAAGATGCCTGTTTTGTTTTACCTGGTTTACTTGCCGTGCAGGGTCCCAAATACGAGACAGGCAATACCGATATTCTCGAGTTCTGTCGATTTTATGATTCGGATGCCCCTCTCAATCAATTCCCGTTGGTCATCATAGTCGATGATGCTCCCTTTACTGCGGAGTCGTTGAATAATTTTCTCTGGGTGACCTTCACCCGCTCCAACCCGGCTGCAGATATTGAAGGAATTGACTCCTTCATCGAGCAAAAACATTGGGGCTGTCGTGGTTCACTGGTGATCGACGCGCGTCTAAAACCCCATCACCAAGCTCCGCTTGTCGAAGATCCGGAAGTCACAAAACGTGTGGATGCCCTGGCTGTTAAAGAAGGTCCTCTACAGGGATTTCTCTGATTGACCGCACAACTTCTGGAAAGTGAGAAATTTCCCAAGTTGCTCTCCTGTGAGGATTTAATGTGGAATTTCCCTCCACAGACTGCCATAATAAATAGAACATACAAGACCTACCTTCATTGAGTCCTGCCTGTATCGCCTCACTCTTTTTCCAGTATCTGTCTGTGGCGTTCACAAACATCACCTATCCGCAGCTACTGTTACTCATTCCAACATCCTGCCTGATCTTTACTCCAATTTTCTCATAACGTCCTTCTAATCTCGAACCTCACTCCTCAGGGATTTGATGGGAGATGTTCATGTTGCCTGCGAAAACTGCTGTTGCCAAACCAAACACTGTCGTCCGGCGATTCTTCATCAGTTGGGGAATCTTACTTACGGTCGTTATGATCGTGTTGGCAGGAACCCGATTGGCTCTGGGAAATGAAACCGTCACGTTGGAGGTCGTTCCACAGCATATTTCTCTCAAGGGAAATCTGGAACGGGCTCAGCTACTCGTTCGTAAATCAGTTCCGACTGAAGTCGCCCGCGATGGCTGGCAGGATGTTTCGCGCGAAGTCAGTTACGAATCGGCTCAACCGGATATCGTTTCCGTGAACGCGAACGGTCAACTCCTCGCACAGGGAAACGGGGAAACGACGATCACGATTAAATCGGGAGAGCAAGTTTTAACTGTTCCCGTCTCAGTGACAGATGTTGCCGATCAACCCCACTTCAAGTTTGATGATGACATTCGCCCCATTCTCAGTAAGGCGGGTTGCAACATGGGACCTTGCCATGCCAGCCAGCATGGTAAAGGGGGCTTCAAATTATCGGTCTTCGGGTTTGAACCGGAAAATGATTTCACGGCCATCACACGAGAGCGACAGCAACGTCGCGTGAACTACCTGGAACCGGAACAAAGTCTCTTCCTGCAAAAGGCCACTTTGGGAGCACCGCATGGTGGAGGAAAACGCTTAAAACCCGAAGACGTTGATTATCACATTCTGACAGACTGGATCCGCCAGGGAACTCCCGGCCCTCTGAAAGACGCCGTCACTGTGGCCCGGTTGGAGATATTTCCCGCTGAACGTGTTCTGCAACCTGGAGCCGTACAGCAATTGCGAGTGATTGCCCACTACAGTGATGAGACCTCCCGTGATGTCACCGCCTGGGCTAAATATGATTCGATGGATGAATCGGTGGTTTCTATAAACGATGCAGGCCTTGTCTCCATTACAGGAAAAGGGCAGACGACCGCCCTGGTTCGATATGAAGGACAAGCCGAAATCGCCATGTTCATGGCCCCATACAGCGAGTCGATTGATCTGGCAGATTGGAAGAACAACAACTTCGTTGATGAATTGGCCGTCAAAAAATTTGAGGAACTCGGTCTACAACCCTCTCCGCTTTCAGACGACGCCACTTTCCTGCGCCGAGCTTATCTTGATGCCACCGGAACATTGCCCTCGGCAGAAGAGACTCGCAGCTTTCTCGCTTCCGACGATCCCGAAAAACGAAATCACATTATTGATGAGTTACTCGGATTTGCCGAAGGAGAAGCAGGGCTGAAGCATAATGATGCCTACGCATCGTTCTGGACACTCAAGTGGGCCGACTTGATTCGCAATCAAAGCCGCGACCTGGGTGACCAGGGAATGTGGGCCTTGCATAACTGGCTGCTTTCTTCGTTCCGGGAGAATAAGCCGTTCAACGAATTTGTCGCCGAGTTAGTCACTGCCAAGGGATCCATTTACATGAATGGCCCCGCCAATTACTACAAAATCAACAAGAACAGTTCCGATCTGGCAGAATCGACCGCACAGCTTTTCCTCGGGGTTCGATTGCAGTGTGCCCAATGCCACCATCATCCCATGGAAAAATACAGCCAGGACGATTATTACAGTTTCGCTGCCTTCTTCGCGCGGATTGGCACGAAGGGAAGTCAGGAATTCGGATTGTTTGGTAACGAATCTGTAGTTCTGGTGAAATCGAGTGGAGAAGTAAAACACCCCAAGACAGGGAAAGTTCTACAACCGAAACTGCTTGAAGGAGCCGAAGTTGATCACCCACTGGACCGACGAATTCCCCTCGTGGAATGGCTCACCGCCAAAGAAAATCCCTATTTCGCAAAATCGATCGTGAATCGCTACGTTGGTTACTTGCTCGGACGGGGACTGGTCGAACCGATTGACGACATGCGAGCGACAAATCCTCCCAGCAACGTTGCACTCATGGAACAATTAACCGAATCATTCAAAGCGAGTAACTACAATGTTAAAGAGTTGATGCGGGTGATTATGAAATCCCGGCTGTACCAGCTCAGTTCACAACCAACTGCGGAAAACGCCCCGGACGAACGGTTCTACAGTCATTATAAAGTCAAACGATTAAGCGCAGAGGCGTTGCTTGACGCCATCGACCAGGCGACTGGGGTGCAGACAAAATTCAAGAACCTTCCCCTGGGAACGCGGGCGATTTCTTTGCCGGATGCGGAATATCCAAACGAATTCCTGAATACATTCGGAAAACCCCGTCGAGCCTCAGTTTGTGAATGTGAGCGTATTCCAGATGAAAACCTCGCCCAAGCATTGCATTCTCTCAATGGAGACACCTTTGCCAAGAAAGTCGCCAACGACCAAGGACGTGTGGCCACGTT
>JAGQQC010000346.1 GCA_020426395.1 Planctomycetaceae bacterium | reverse complement strand
GGCAGGCGACCAAAATTTTCGCTCAACCCGCCATCGACACTGTAAGAGAAAAAACCTACTTCAGCTCGGCGGTACCGCCAGCTTCTTCGATCTCTTTGACCAGTTTTTCGCCGTCTTCTTTGGAAACGCCTTCTTTAAGCGGTTTGGGAGCCCCTTCAACCAGCTCTTTGGCCTCTTTCAGACCCAGACCGGTCGCAGAGCGAACCACTTTGATGACGTTGATTTTGGAATCGCCAAAACCGGTGAGAACGACGTCGAATTCGTCTTTCTCAACGGCAGCTTCTCCGCCGCCATCACCAGCAGCAGGAGCCATCATGACAGCTCCGCCACCAGCGGCAGGTTTGATTCCGTGTTCGTTTTCGAGATAGTCAGACAAGCTTTTGGCTTGCAACAGAGTCAAACCGACGATTTGATCGCCCAGAGATTTGATCGAGTCGTCGTATTCGACAGTCGTTTCTTCGGCCGTAGACATTCTAAATTTCCTTTCGCAAAACCTGGCAAGACTGCTTGCCTCAATTGTTTTTTATGTATTGTTGGAAAAATCGGTTGGTGACAATTTCGGGAAAGATCAGCTAAGAGATCGAACCCATATAAACGAGAGGAAATTACTCCTCTTCTCCTTTGGATTTGATCTGGCTGCCCAAGGTCGAGCCTGGCCCCAACAGGGCCGCTGACAATTGAGCACCCGGACTGAGAATAAGACCCGAGATTTTCGAGAGAATTTCCTCTCGACTCGGACTCTTACTGAGAGCGTCAACACCGGCGGGATCGAGAGTAGCTCCCTCAACCGTTCCACCGAGGATGTCAATCTCCTCAATATCTTTGGCCCATTTCGCGATCTCTTTCGAGAGGGCCACTACATCTTCGCCACCCCAGATCAGTGTCGAAGAGCCCTTCAGAACATCATCGAGTCCAGTGACTCCACTCCGCTCAAGAGCGACACGTGCCAGTGAGTTTTTAACGGACAAGGCACTGATATTTTTTTTCTGCAGTGCCAACCGCCACTGGTTTGCTCGAATGGCATCCAACCGGGACACATCGACCACAAGCAGGTCGCTGTGACCATCGAGACGCTCCTGAATCTCGTCGATTATCATGCCTTTTACATGTTTACTCATTGTTCGATACTCGCAATATAGCTATGTGAATTTCTGTTAGAAACAGATCGATCCCACCGGGAAAAATCCCCTGATCAGCAGCAACTCAAAGCCTAAACAGAAACCTGGATTCCAGGTGATTTGGAGGCTGCCAGAGCTACGTTTCTCACGTAAACCCCTTTTGCAGCGGTTGGTTTGAGCTGATTGATAAAATCCAGGAGTGCCCGGGCATTTTCATGCAATTGCTCAGCAGAGAAAGAGAGCTTCCCGATCACACAGTGCACATTTCCAGCACTGTCGCAACGAAACTCAACTTTACCAGCTTTATACTCTTTTACGGTCGTTGCGACGTCAGTTGTCACTGTTCCAGCCCGAGGAGATGGCATCAATCCGCGAGGACCGAGCACCCGACCAAGCGGACCGACGAGACCCATCATATCGGGAGTTGCAATCGCGACATCAAAGTCGGTCCAGCCCCCTTTAACTTTGTCCGCCAAGTCTTTGGCCCCGACATGATCGGCACCAGCATCCTCAGCCGCTTTCGCATTATCGCCTTGAGCAAACACCAGAATTGTCTGGGTTTTACCAATACCATGCGGAAGCACGATCGATCCACGAACGATTTGGTCTGCCTGACGAGGATCCACTCCCAGTCGGACTGCCAATTGAACGGTCTGATCGTAACGACAGGGCTTAATCGCTTTGGGCAGCGACCCTTCGAGACCTTTGAGATATTCAACGGCACCGTTCAGATCAAGCGATCCCGCTTTGGAAACCTGATCGGTGAGATATTTCATGCGTTTTGATTTTGCAGGCATTCGTTTTCCAATACTTACGTGGTGTTAACGAGACAGACTCTCCCACATTGTCGGTCGCCTATCGGCTAACCAACAACTTCCAACCCCATACTGCGGGCTGTTCCCTCAATGATTTTTGAGGCTTGTTCGAGACTTCCAGCATTCAGGTCTTCAAATTTCGTCTTAGCGATATCCAAAACCTGCTCTTTGGTGACCGTACCCACTTTTTCATCCTTGGGATTATGAGCCCCTTTAGCAATTTTCGCAGCCTGTTTCAGCAGAACAGCCGCTGGCGGGCTTTTAAGGATAAAGTCGAAGGATCGATCATTATAAACGGTAATGACGACAGGACAAATCATGCCGTTGAGATCTTTGGTTTTATCGTTGAACTGCTGAACGAACTGACCAATGTTCACACCATGAGGACCGAGTGCTGTACCCACCGGAGGAGCCGGAGTCGCCTGTCCACCTGGAACCTGAACTTTGATCTGTGCAACAACCTGTTTAGCCATCGAACTTACCGTCTAGTAATGTAGTAGTTTTGCTTAATGTATGAATAAAGAACTGCACCGACAGTTCGTTATTTATTATTGTTGAACCGCTTCTCTGAGCGAAAGACACGCCGCCAGAAAAACGATGCCAGAAGCTTGAATGACCGGCTTACACTTTTTCAAGTTGCCAGTATTCAAGTTCAGCAGGAGTCGACCGGCCGAAAATTTCAATCAGCACGGTGATCTTACCGCTGGTCTGATCGATACTGTCAATCACACCCTCAAAACTTTGGAAGGAACCTTCCTTGATTTTGACGGTTTCTCCAGCAGAGAAGCCGATCTCCAGCTTGGCTGGTTCGAGTTCTTTCTCCTCTTCATGACCCAACATCCGGGAGATTTCCTCATCCCCCATGGGAATCGGCTTTCCGGCAGCTCCGGTAAAATCGCCTACTCCATTGGTATCCCGAATCAGATACCAGGTATCGTCATTCAGAATCATTTGAATCATGATGTAACCGGGGTAAAGCTTGCGCTCAACGACCCGCTTTTTTCCACCCTTGGTTTCAGCAACCTTTTCGGTAGGAACAACTATTTCGCCAAAAAACTCCTCCAGGCCTTCTCGTTTGATTCGTTTCAGCAAGGCTTCGCGAATCGATTTTTCCCGGTTGCTCTGAACTTTCAGAACATACCACAGCTTCTTCCCTTCTTCGGGAGATTCAGCTTCTTCAGATGTGATTTGTTCATCCATTACGAGCCCCTGAGGCTGGAAAACGAGACTCACTTCCCCCAAAGGAGAAGTAAGCTAACCTGGAAAAAATGAAAGTCGGTATGATGCACCGCTGCGATAAAATTATCAAGAACCAGAACAGGATTATTGAAACCGAAATCAGCAATCCATCGGTTTTCAGGCCCTAAATCCGCTCAACTGGCCTGACCTGGACCTTTCAACACTCCCAAAAACTGCAGAAGATACTGCCAGAACAAGTCACTCGCCAGCAAAAACATCGCCAGCAGAACCATCGTGGTAATGACCACAACAGTAGACCGTTTCAGCTCAAGCTTGCCGGGCCAGCTCACTTTGGCCATTTCCGCTTCCACTGCAATGAGAAAATCAGCGAAACGGGGATATTGAGTCAGCCGGAACCCAAACCAGGCAATCGGAATCAACAGAACAAATGCTGCCGTTACCTGCTGAGCATCAGTCAAACCACTGAATTGTCTGGCTCCGACCCAAGCTCCTGCGAACAGCAGCACTACGACGGCCCAACTTGTGATTAACCGAGACCAGCGGCCCTGGTTCCGTTTATATTGCCCAAAGCCAACCAGGCTGGACATGAAATTGGTGTTTTTTTCTGCTTTTGACATCGATTTCACTCAATCCCAAACCCGATCCCGGGTTAGTCAGATTGCCAATGGTTTCCGGTCCCATAGCAAGGCCTATCAGGACAAACACGGGCGGAGGGACTTGAACCCCCAACCGCCGGATTTGGAATCCGGTGCTCTGCCAATTGAGCTACACCCGTAATTGCAGCGCATTCCCTGGAGAACACCCTGCCCGATTTATTTTTTACGAGATTCTTTATGAATGGTGTGCTTACGAAGTTTGGGGCAATACTTTTTCAGCTCCAAACGCTCGGTCCCCCGTGTCTCTTTAGAGACACGGTAATTTCGCATGCCAGTTTCAGTACATTCCAGCCAGACATATTCGCGGGCCATGAGACAATCTCGCTATTAAAAACTTGATTCGCAGTGGATTAAATACCACGTAGATTATTTTACCATTTGACGAGCAAATCGCTCGTCAACAAAGCCAGACAAGAAGAAGAGCCGGTTGCCACCCGGAAGCAGCAACCGGCAATTCATTGTTTTTACAGACTACTCGAGGATTTTAGTCACAACGCCGGAACCGACGGTACGACCACCTTCACGAATAGCGAAACGGCTTCCCTGAACCAGAGCAACCGGTTTACCAAGTTCAACTTCAACTTTGACGTTGTCACCCGGCATACACATTTCCACACCATCCAACAGGTTGGTGGAACCGGTCACGTCAGTAGTGCGGAAGTAGAACTGAGGACGATAGCCTGAGAAGAACGGGGTGTGACGACCACCCTCTTCTTTGCTCAATACGTAAACTTCGCCTTCGAATTTGGTATGCGGAGTGATGGAACCAGGAGCAGCCAGCACCTGACCACGCTCAACATCTTCTTTTCTGGTACCACGCAGCAGGATACCGACGTTGTCGCCAGCCATTCCTTCGTTCAAAGTTTTATTGAACATCTCAACGCCGGTACAAGTCGTTTCAGCGGTGTCTTTCAAGCCGATGATTTGAATTTTTTCACCGACTTTAATAATACCCTGCTCGATACGACCCGTTACCACCGTACCACGACCAGCGATCGAGAAGACGTCTTCCACAGCCATCAGGAATGGCTTGTCAGCTTCACGGGCAGGCTCAGGAATGTCGGCATCCAAAGCAGCAACCAGTTCAGTAATGCAGTTGCTGTAGGTGTCATCAGCGGGGTTATCGAGAGCCCCTTTCGCGTTTCCACGCACGATGGTAATGTCATCGCCGGGGAAATCGTATTTGTTGAGGAGGTCACGTACTTCCATTTCAACCAATTCGAGCAACTCTTCGTCATCGACGAGGTCACACTTGTTGAGGAAGACAACCAACCGAGGCACGTTTACCTGACGAGCAAGCAGAATGTGCTCACGAGTCTGAGGCATCGGGCCGTCAGCGGCTGAAACCACCAGAATAGCACCGTC
>JAGQQC010000345.1 GCA_020426395.1 Planctomycetaceae bacterium | reverse complement strand
CACGGCGCGCAAGACCGGCAAGATTCTCATTGTCCATGCGGCCAACCAACTGGCCGGCGTGGGCGCAGAGGTGAGCGCGCTCATCGCGGCCGAGGCGTTCCAGTGGCTGGACGCGCCCATCCAACGCCTGGGCGGCCTGGACGTGCCCGTCCCCTTCAGCCCGCCGCTGGAGGAAGCCTACCGGCCCAACGCCGCCAAGATCGCCGCGCGCCTGCGCAACCTCGCCGCCTTCTAACCTTCAAAGACAGAGGCGAGCCACAGATGAGTCCACTGCAAAAAGCAAAATCGAGCCACAGATGGACACAGATGAGCACAGATTGAACAGCAAAAACACGGATTGAAATTCAGTTTGTCGGCAATATTTTGATTTGGCAGATCAAACAAAACAATCTGTGTTTTTCTGTGTTCATCTGTGGACTTTTTGCAGTGGAGTCACAGATGGACACGGATGAACACAGATTAAACAGCAAAAGCACGGATTTGAGCGAGATCCGCTGGAGATGTAAGAAATAATAAGAACAAACAGGTCCGAATAGTCGAACTTGTTGTTTCTCTTTCTGTGTTAATCTGTGTCCATCTGTGGTTTCATTCTCACCGCGTCGGATTCTCATACCAGATCACGCCGAGGTTATCTCGTTCTTCACACGTTAATAAATCGAAGTCACCATCCTGGTCGAGGTCGATTGCTTCGACGAGATCGTATTTGATCCCTTCTTCCTTGCCGCTCACGTTGTACGGTGTTAACTGGCCGATGGTCCCTTCTTTATTCAGCTTGATGCTCATCCAGAAGAGGCCCATTTTGTTTTCGGCATTCTCACAGGAGATGGCGATGTCGAGTTGGCGGTCGAGGTTGAGGTCGGCAATCTGAACCGCTTTGGCGGTCCCCGCATCGGGCGGAATCGGAATGCGGATGGTGGTGTAACGGATGGGTGAACCAGGTTCTCCTTTCAAGTAGAGAATTTCCTGGCCTTTGGTCGCGACGAAGAAATCCCAGGTGCCGTTGGAATCGAAGTCTGTCGGTTGCATGAACATCACTTCATCTCGCTCGCCTCCCATTGGATGAGAGGTCCACTTCTTCACTTGCCGTAATCGGTCCCCCGGGTTTTCCAGCCAGCGGCAGCCTCTTAATCTTGTCTCCCGGTTGGTCCCCGGATTCTCCTCCGGGTTTCCAGTGACACCGCGGCGATCGCTGAGGACGAGATCCAGGTCACCATCCACATCCATATCCAGGGCGTGCAATGACATCAGCCAACCGACGGGAGAGATTTCATGCCAGACCCAGTCTCCTTTTCTTAATGTCCGTCGCGGAGCTTCGAACCAACCGATGGCGGCGTTGGGTCCTTTCCCCCCCGCGACGAGGTCAACTCCATTCTGGTTGTCCACATGCATCGGCAGGCAGTACATCCACTTTTGTCGGCGGGAAGAGGCGACCAGTGTTTCCGTTTTCCAGAGTTTACTATTTTCATACTGGGAGCGAAGTGGGGGGGCCATATGCAGAAACATCGTGCGGGTATCCCCTTCGCAACAACTCACCACATCGACTTGTCGGTCCCCATTGAGATCCACAAAAACAGCGTCTTCCGGACTTTTTACATTGCCGACCTTGATCGTCGGCCAGAGAGAGCGGACGGCGTCTTTGCCCGGATTCAGGCAAACGTGAATTTCTCCTCCCTCTTCCCAACCAGTAGCGATGTCCAATAACCCATCCCGGTTGACGTCCATCAGGCGGACTCCATCTGCTCCCTCGGAGCTGTTGTCGATGGTATGACGGACCCAGGGTTCCCCTACGAATTCCTGTCCGTAGGCAATTTGGGGAAGGGCGAAGAATACAAAAAGTGGAAATAGGAGGGCTGGGTTTTGTGGGGTTGTTTCTGCACACCGTTGCATGATGAATTCCCGAAAAAAACTTTGCGCATTGAGGAAATTGGCTCATTCGCTCCACAAGGGAGGTCGATAACCCATTAAGGATTAATATCCGAAGTAAATGATGGGTCCCCGTACAGAATAACCTGAACCTGCGCCGGGGCCAACCACCTGAAAATCAACCAGGAGAGTTTCGATGGCAATGGATCTGCCGCGATCACTCGGTTTTGGAATGCTGGGCATGCTGTCCTGTGCCGTTTTAATGGCCCAAGAGCAGGACCTCATTACCGTCAGCCGTTCCGAAAGTTCTTTCCGTCAGTCCAATGGAGATATCGCAGTTCCAACCGAACAGGAACTGGATGCGTACGAGGCGGGTATCACTCCTCATACTTCCTTCGGAAATGATTCCGATCTCAGCGCTGCGCAGGCGCTTTGGGATACGCGCTACGAGGAACCGGACTATGGCTTGCCTATGGCTCCGCCCGTGGACCAGAAACTTCGTCCCCGAAAAGATCGCGCGCTGAATGATCGCGCCCTAAATCAACAAGCTGTCGAGCAAGCTGCCTATTACGATGAGGTTGAACAGGAATTTCAACCCCGCCGAGAGCAACCCCGCGAGTTACCGCAGTTTCATCAGACCGCCGATCTATCCGCTCAAAACATTCGTCCGCTCGTTCCGGTGACCTCCGAGCAGAGTCAGCCTCGGGCACAACGACACATGGAGCGAACTCAGACCGAACAGACCACTCATACTCGTTCCGCTTACACACGTCGCCAATCTGCTCAACCTGCGACGACTCCGTCCTATTTTCATGCACAAAATCAATATGCCAAACATCAAGTGAGAGCACCCCAGCAACGAACTCAACATCATCAAGCCAAATCTCAGACCGCGCATTATCAACAGACGCAACATCAGCCGGAATATCAGAGACTATTGCCACAGAGTTCACGTGGATTTACTCCGCCGATGGTTACCGCGGGTTTGAATCCCCGGACCATTCACCATCAACATGCGGGTGGAAGTTATCTGTCACAGCAGAATCAGCGGGCAAGTGACTGGGTCCAGCCGGTGCAGTATGAAACGATGCAATCGCGGTTGCGGGAACCAGAAACGATGTTCGTGGCGGAAGGGGAAACCTTTGAAGCCCCCGAGACTGTGATGTCACCTCAGCCAGAAGCGTATCCGATGACCGACTATGGATATTACGATCATGGTTACGACAACTGTCTCCAATGCGGTTCTGCAGGTTGTAATTATGATTGCGAGAACCCATGCTACTTCGGTTCAAACGATCAATATTGCAACTGTGGTGGATGCGTCATTCGCCGTTACCGGGGTCGTCATCCCGATAGTCGATTCAAAAGTGATTATGCCTTTGCCGACTTTATCGAACCGATTACCAACCCGTACTGGTTTATCGATCCTCGGTCAATGACTCGGGCTCGATTGGTGGTTCTCTCGCAGGATATCCCACAGAACAGTCTGACTAACGAAGGAAGTACAACCGTAACCAGCCTGCAAGGCTCACTTGCTATCAATGATCGGATGTCGTTTCTCGCCGCTAAAACAGGACGTCAGACTATTGATATTGATGGTCAGGCTGAGCTGGATGGATGGCTTGATATGGCCCTCGGCTTCAAAGCCGTCCTCATCCGCGATGAAGCCTGTCGCTTTCTGTTGACAGCCGGTTCAATCTATGAACGTTCCAACGGCAGCCGCGATGTCTACCAGGGGAATGGTCACGGGATGTGGCATACCTATCTATCGATGGGGAAAGGTTGGTATCGTCAGCACTTCCTCACGACGGTCGGCTGGCACTTGCCCAATAACCATGATGAAGAAAATGAATCGTTCTATTACAGTTTCCACTACGACTACGAAGTCTTCTGTGACAAGTTCCTCGTCTGGGAGATTAACGGACAGCACTACACAGAAAGTGGTTCCCGTACTCTGAACTCGAACATTGAAGGGGGAGATCTCTTCAGTCTCGGTTCGGATAATGTTACCGGTAACGACTTCATCAGCACCGCGATCGGTGGCGTGATCCGTCTAAGGGACGACATCCACCTGACTGCTGCTTACGAGATCCCCATCTCCGGTCGACACGATTTCATGGACGACCGTGTAACAGCCACGTTGAGTTATTTCTATTAGGAATGCCTTTTGTATTTGTAGGTCAGGCACTGCCTGACTTATCATCCAGTGGGATGTGGAATGCGATGTTATCCCTCTGAAGGTCCGCAGCAAACGATAACCCCAGAAGGTCTTCGATGTTGCCAACAGATAAACAGCGAATGCGAAACACATCAGGAACATCGCACAGAAAGTTCGTCAGGCAGTGCCTGACCTACAAGTTAAGACAACCAAAATCAGGTGACTTCAGGGGAATGCGTACGACCCCCTGAAGTAAAAGAAAACGCCCATCCCGGGACCATACGGGGTGGGCGTTTTTTGTGATGTTTGTCTCTGGTACAAAAATTAATCGCGCAAGAAGAAAGCTCCCATTCCTGGACCATGCGGAATGAAAGCTTCTTCATAGAGTGTGCGGTGGAGGGCCGAAGAGGGATATTCGGCTGTTTTTGCTTTGCCAGGTCACATAACCCTGGTTCCTGTGGGGTTCAGAACAACGCTGGCTATCGTCTTAATACGATTTCATTTACTTACCCGGCAACAGCGACCAATTCTGGTAACAAGCCCGGGTTGGGGCAGGGGGTATGCCAGTTGTGTTCGTCGAGTAGTTGTGTGTACTCGGCGAGCGAATCGACAATGACGTCGGGGCGATAGGCATATTCCTGGAGGTCTTCTTTGCTGGTTCCACCGCTTAATACCAGTACCGTGTTGAATCCCAATTGCACACCGCCGAGGATATCGGTTTCCATGGTATCCCCGATCATCGTGGTCTGGGCAGTGGTCAGTCCGAGTTCCTTGCGGGCGGCCCGCATCATGATCGGGCTCGGCTTGCCGACGCTGAATGCTTTGACTCCGGTTGCTGTTTCCAGCATGGAGACCATTGCTCCGCAACCGGGACGAAGCCCGCTTTGCGTCGGACAATTTGGATCCATATTCGTGGCAATCAATTTGGCTCCATCAAGTACCATTTGCACAGCCGCTTCAACCTGCTCGAGATTGAAGGTTCGTCCTTCACCGATTACGACGTAATCAGGTTTGTGATCAACAACGGCGTAACCGTTGCGGTGCAGTGCCGCGAGTAAACCTCCTTCACCAATGACGAAGGCGGTTCCACCCGGTTTTTGATGAGCCAGAAAACGAGCCGTTGCCATCGCACAA
>JAGQQC010000344.1 GCA_020426395.1 Planctomycetaceae bacterium | reverse complement strand
TTGAATATACCGGTCAAGCCCACAAGCTCAGTTGTATTCGATCGTGAGATTAATAAATCTCCCTTTCGGAGAATTGTTGCTTGGGAACGATGATCCAAATTGACCGGTTTTACCCACCCAGGTACATAGCCGTCATGACTCAGCGCCGACAAAGTTAAGACGTAATGTCCGGTTTCTTGGGGAGCTGGCACTGGAGAGTAGCCGCTAAACGGGCTGTCAGACCAAAGTGTGTTGAATGAGACGGATTTACCCAAGCCTAATTCTCCTAAGCTCGAGGCAAGAACCCTACGCCTAGCGAAATTCGTTGAGTCAATAACCTCCCGAGTACTTTGAATTACGGAGCTTGCCGTCTTGAGTAACTCTGCAATCCGCCGCTGCTCCTCCTTCGGCGGTAGTGGGAACTCAAAATCCTTCAGTTGACTCCAACGCGTGCGAGGAGATAGCGAACCGGAAGAAGTGCCGAGGGCGTGATCAAAGAAAGCATCTGACTGCACGATGTACGGCAGGAGTTCCGGCAGCAGGTCATCCCCTTTCGGTTCGAACGTCAGGATATCGCTGGAACAGATGCCGTCGAAATCAGCAACAGCCACCTTCCGCTGGTACGCCCGCCGCTTGGCAAACAGGACCTCCCCCTTCCGGAACCGTTTCGTGAACGAGACCTCATCCTGCTTCAAATCCCCCCACTGCGACAACCGCAAATTCTCCGGTTCAATGTGTTCGAGACCGACATAACGATCCAGCCCGTTCTCAAGCGGGTTCTTTTCAGTTTCTTTGACATCGCGAACGACGTCACCGAATTTGACTAGTTTTCGACTGCCCGAATGAATGTGTTTTTCTTCCTGCATACTTGTCATGTACTTGAATCCGAACTGTCTGCAGGAGGCATCTTTACAAATTGGTTTAACTGAATTGAAGCTTGGTACGAGATCGTTTTCGACTCGATACACGACCAGTCCTCGTACCTACCCGTTTCCAAACCGTATTCCCAATTCGGCCCGAATCTGGATGGATAATGGATCAACTTCAAACTGACGTTTTCTTCCATTTTCATCCAGGATTGATCAGACCTTACGAAAGGTAGGAACGTCTGAAGCCTATGATTACGGTACTGGATAATGCACCAATAGGTCGGAATCGGAAGATCGGTTTTTCGTTTTAGGATGACGATCTCACTGACGCTATCATCAATTGGGCCGGGCGTAAAACGGGACAGAACCGGGAAACCTGACAAAGTCATTTGGGCACGTTTCATTAGCATTTCAATGACCGGCTGTATATTTTTAAGCTCAGAATCGGGACAAACTGAACAGGCTGCCTTCAGTATCGCTTTCGCGGCATTAAATTTGATGAAGGGTTGAGACTCAACCTTCATAGGTAAGCCGAACGAAAACGGTGCCTCAGCCGTTGCAAGGCGTTGCTGAAGCTCTTTGTCATCGATTCTGAGTTCCAGTCCTTGACCCTTTGATCGCGCAGAGAAAGTTCCAGATTCGTTTTTGTAGGTGGGGCGGCCTTTCTTGCTAAGTGTTTGCGTCATGCTCCTCGCAAAAAGCGACCACTTCCCCAAATGGTCTTCATACCAAGACGCGAAGGATCGGTTGCATTCATCGCATTCGTTCAACAGAATGATGCTACGATTTCCGAGAAATTCTGGAACCGCGTGGGCTTTGTTTCTAAAGGATGTCTCTGGAGAGGTTTTGCCGCAGAATCTGCAAAGGCGTTGCTCGCGCGAAAGATTTTCAGGAATCTGAATTTTCGTCTTGTGAAGGAATGGATATTTCACCAATATCGCATAGTTCTCATCATAATATTTCTTCGAATGTTCGAATTGTTCGTGATTCATCGAATCCCCCTTCTTTGCCCGACTCTCAGCAGAACCGGTTTGTCTTTATCCAAAAACTTCACTCACTCAATCTCCCAGTCGGAGACACTTTCTTTAAGGGGATGTTCACTTCGGCGGCTGGGTTCGCATTAAATGTATCTGTTTGGGCCGACCGCCTTTTTACACGATGTTTATCTGTGAAATCGCGGTAAATTGTTCTAACAACGATTGATAGGAGTTTAGCGAAAAAGGTCCCACGCAATCGTCGCGACACTGTCACGACAATTCGAAAAAACACTTGGAACAAACGCTGAGAGAGAGGTTTTCGACGCATTCTTCTTAGCCAAGATCAGCCTCCTCCAACGTCTTGAACAGGCTGTTCATCGACTCCCTCAATTCCACCGAACTCGCCTCCCAGGCCGCAATCGCTTCCTCCAGCGTCGGCCCCTCCTCGGCGTCACCGTTCTTCCCATTTGACTCCGCCCGCACATACAGCGGAATACTCAAGTTGTAGTCCTGGCTCCGAATTTCTTCGAGCGGGACCAGCCTTGAGAAGTTCTCCTGATCCTTGTTTGTGCTGCACGCTTTCACGATCCGGTTGATGTGCACACCGGTGAGGAAACTCTGAGCCCGTTCGCGGGTCACTTCGTGGACGGCATTAACGAACTGGATTTTGTTCTTGCGACCGCGGCGTTTCTTCATCGAACAGATCACAACGCACGCTTCCATCGGCGAGTTGTAGAACAGGTTCGGGCCCAGGCCGAGCACAATGTCGACGATGTCGTGCTCGACCAGCTTCCGCCGCATCTCCGCTTCTTCATTCCGGAAGAGCACCCCGTGGGGGAATAGAATCGCACACCGGCCCGTCTTCGGATCGAGGCTTTTGACAATGTGTTGCCAGAACGCGTAATCCGCCCGCCCCTGCGGCGGTGTCCCGTACAGGTTTCGTCCCCACGGATCCGCACTGAACGCTTCCCGGTCCCATTGCTTGATCGAGTACGGCGGATTCGCCAGGCAGACATCAAACTGCTGGAGACAGTCCCCCTCAACGAACTTCGGATCGGCCAGCGTATCCCCGCGGAGGACGTCGAAGTCCTCGATCCCATGCAGAAAACAGTTCATTCGGGCAATCGCCGAGGTCATCAGGTTCCGCTCCTGCCCGAACAACCGCAGCGTCCGCCATTCCTTGTTCTGATTCCGCAGATGCGTCACACACGAGAGCAGCATTCCCCCGCTACCGCAGGTCGGGTCATAAATCGAATCCCCCGGTTGCGGCTGCAGTAGCTCGGTCATCAGATGGACGACGGTCCGGTTCGTATAGAACTCCGCCGCCGTATGCCCCGAATCATCCGCGAATTTCTTGATCAGGTATTCATACCCGACTCCCAGCTCATCCTCCGGGCAGTTCGCCACCGACAATGTCAGCTTGCTGAAATGCTCGATCAGTTCCTTGAGCGTATGATCGGGCAACCGGTCCTTGTTGGTCCACTGCGCATCACCGAAAATCCCGTACAACCGCTCCGGATTCGCCGTCTCAATCGCCCGAAAAGCATCCTGCAACGCCTTACCGACATTCTTCCCGACCTGCCGGATACTGGTCCAATGGGCCTCCTCAGGAATCTGAAACCGATGGTTCTCCGCGAACTGCGCATACTCCTCATCCCCACCCGATTCCTCGAGCGCCTGTGCGACCTCTTCGTCATAGACATCGCACAACCGCTTATAGAACAACAGCGGAAAGATGAATTGCTTATAATCCCCGGCATCGATATACCCCCGCAGAAGGACAGCCGCCCCCCAGAGGTAACTTTCAAGCTGAGATTGAGTAATGCGTTTGGTCATTCTTCTTCGTCTGTTGGAGTTTCGTCAGCTCTCGGCGTTGTCGAAGTACTCCAACTACCGTCGGCTTTTTTGTATGGGTAACGAATGGATTCATCATGATTGATCACCTCAAGTTCACCTGCTTCCAAATAGCTAAGGATGTCTTGCGGTGCAGTAGTACTCTGAGTTTTCCCAGTCAGAAAGTCTTGCCATGTGTTAATAGGAATTTGTTTTTTCATTTCGGTTCTCAAGTTAGATTCGCATTATTTAGTAATTTTCTTAAACGCTCTTCAGCCGCATACGCTTCATCCAGACTCTTCTTCAAATTCGCGATCGCCTCCTCAACGGTAATCGTCTCCTCTTCCAACAACGGTTCCACGTAACGCGGAATGTTGAGATTCCAGTCGTTCTCCTTGATTTCATCGAGTGTCACCAACCGGGCGAGCCCGTCGATATCCTGGTGAGCTTTGTAAAGCTCAAAGATACGGTCGACGTGTTCCGGCAGCAGTTCGTTCTGAGCCCGGCCCTTTTTAAACTCGCTGGAGGCATCGATGATCAGCACTTTTTTCCGGTGCTTGACCGGCTTCTTGTCCCGGAAGACGAGAATGCAGGCGGCAAGGCCGGTTCCGTAGAAAAGATTCGGTCCGAGACCGATAACGGCATCGAGGCTGTCATGGTTCAACAGTTTTTTGCGAATTTTTCCTTCGGCCCCCATCCGGAAGAGTGCTCCATGCGGTAACACCACCGCCATCCGGCCTGATTTCGTCGCCATCGACTTGAGCATGTGCTGCACCCAGGCAAAGTCACCACTCTTCGCCGGAGGCATCCCCGCGAAGTTCCGCCCATATGGATCGCTCGCCCAGACATCCTCTCCCCATTTCTCCAGCGAGAAGGGAGGATTGGCAATCACACAGTCGAACTTCGCCAGGTTGTCTCCCGTATGAAAGGCAGGTTGCCGGAGCGTATCCCCCCGCACAACCTGAAAGTCCTCGACGCCGTGCAGGAAGAGGTTCATCCGGGCGATTGCGGAGGTCGTCAGGTTCTTCTCCTGCCCGAACAGCTTCCCCCACAACGTACGGACATTCCCACCGGACTCATTCACATGATGAATAGCCTCGATCAGCATCCCCCCGGTCCCGCAGGCGGGGTCGTAGATCGATTCCCCCTCCTTCGGGTCGAGTATCCGCACCATCAGGTTGACGACGCTTCGCGGGGTGTAGAATTCCCCCGCTTTCTTGTTAGTCGCGTCGGCGAACTTCTTGATGAGGTACTCGTAAGACTGCCCCAGGATATCGGCCCGTGCTCCTTTATTGCCCAGGGGAAGTTTCGAAAAGTGCTCGATCAGATCGCACAGCAGAGCATCGGACAACCGGTCTTTGTTTGTCCACTGTGCGTCCCCGAAGATTCCATAGAGTGTATCGGGGTTTGCCTTCTCAATCTCCCGCATCGCCCGCTGCAGGGCCTTGCCGACATTCGTCGTCTTCTTGCGGACATCCTCCCAATGACAGTCTTCCGGTATCTGGAACCGGTGGTTCTCAGG
>JAGQQC010000343.1 GCA_020426395.1 Planctomycetaceae bacterium | reverse complement strand
CTGGCTGAAAAAGCGCGCCCTTTACGATCCGTTTTTCTGTGTGGCGAAGAAGACTCGTTCCGCTGTTTTGCCCAGGAGCCATTCCCGGTCGGAGGGAGAAAGAAAAGTAAGTCCTTGTTCAATCAGGGCCAATGAAGCGGCGTAGGTATGTGGGGCGCCTACTTGAAACGGACAATCCGTGGCCCACATTAACCGCTCAGGGCCAAAGGCCTTATAAAGCTGTTGAATCATCGGTGCCAGATCATGGTACGGCATCGTTTTCTTGCCGAGTGCATAGAATGCCGAAACTTTAACAGTCACTTCCGGGTGGCGGGCCATGGAACATAACTGTTGGACTTCACTTTCCCGGATCGTTCCATCGACGCCAATCCGGGCCATGTGGTCGATGACTACCGGAGTCTGAGGAAAGTTTCGGCACATTCGATCGAGCGCTTCAAGGTGTGCTGCATCGATCAGGCAGCACATATTCAGTTTTTCAGCTGCGGCTGTATCAAACATGGTGTGCATCACCTCGGAACCAAGCCAGGACTCTTCCATCTGGTTCTTCGGAAAGATACGAAATCCGGTGACACCCAGCCCTTTTTGTTTCCGCATCTCGACATCGACCCGGTTCATGTCCTGATCAATCACCGCAACGCCGGCAAACTTGCCGGGGTATTTACGGATCGTATCGAGCATGTAGCTGTTGTCATAACCGTAAAACGACATCTGGATCAGCACGGTTTTATCCACTTTCGACTGCTGCATGTGTTGGAGCAGTTCTTCTGCGGTGAAGCTCGCCGGCTCCATGTTTGCCTTTCTCCAACCGGCTGCAAGGGGATAGGCGATTGTGTCGGGCGTCCAGATGTGACTGTGGGCATCGATACGGACCATGAGGTCGTTCTCCGGTTGTCGGTCAATTGTCGATTGGAAAAACAATCCTCCGTGAATCGGGCAATTCGTCGTCCTGTCTAACTTTCATTTTTCGCGAAGTATTTTTTGATGATGGCTTCTTCGGGTGGCGGGAACAAGTTACCGACGATCAGCCCTCCCAGAAAGGAGGCGACCAGGCCGGTGACGACCGGGTCAAATTCAAATACGAGATAGGGATCGAAGAAGCTTCCATTCAGATAGATTCCCGCTACATAACAGGAGAGATGGGCTACCAATCCGCACATCATACCAGCCAGAATTCCCTGTTTATTACATTTGGGCCAGTAGATTGCATAGACCACCGGTGCCAGGAAGCAGGCCGACAATCCACTACCGGTATAGACGATGATGTCCTGCAGGAATTGTGGCGGGTCAATGGCGAAGTACATGGCTGCCAACCCGATGATCAACGTACTTGCGTAGCTGAGCCACTTAACCGTTTTGTCACTGGCATCCGGATTGATATTTCGCTGGTAAATGTCACGTACGATGGCAGAGGACATCATTAACAGGAAACTGTCGATGGTCGACATGACGGCTGCGAATGGAGCGGCAACCAGAATTCCAGCCAGCCAGTGGATGCCCGCATTTTTGGTTAGTGTCACGGACATCGCCGGCATGATACGGTCTGATTCAGCCTCCATACCCGGCATCAAGACTCGGGCACAGCAGAAGATAATCACCAGCGGGAAATAGATGAGCGAGAAATAAATCGCGACCGTTGTGATTGATTTCTTTAGTGTTGCAGAACTGTTAAATGCCATCAGGCGGACCATGTTTGAAGGCTGACCGGCACCACTCCAAGCCCAGAAAACGAAAAAGGAAATTGCGATCGAGGCGGGCAGAAAACCGACATTGCTTTTCGGACTGGCCCCAGGTGCAGAGACATACATTCCTTTTAATGGAACTCCGTCTTTATCGACGGGGTAAAAATCTTCCTTCTCACCAGTTTCGGGATTCGTTGTCTGAAAATCGGTAGGAGTGAATTCCGTCATCTGAATTTTGAAGAAATCGGGGTCTTCTCCGCCGGATGCGTTTTCTAATACTCTTGAGACTTCGTGAGGAGACATGATTTTCAGAACAGTGATTTCTGTCGGAGCTTGCTTTTCATCCTCATTACGAGAGGCGGTCCCAGTCGTCTTTCCGGATTCGATTTCAATACGTTCTTTCAGTCGAAAGACATCGAAGAGAGGTTGCTCAGCCGTTCCTCCCTCAATGGGCGCGATAAACCAGTTTTTGTTGTTCAGAACCAGGTTTTCCCCGGAAGGGGCTTCCAGTTCTACCTGGATATATCCCGTTCGGGGAGGGATCATCTGTGCCATGTCTTGCGTTGCTTTCGACAGGCCACCGACTTGAGAAATGGCCAGTGGAAGCATGATCAACACACCCACAACCATGACGATGCCCTGCATTACGTCAGTCCAGACAACCGCATGAAATCCACCGTAAGTGGTGTAGAAAATAACGGCGACGCCGAACAGTATCAGGCAGAGCAGATACTCCCCTCCCTGAGACGTTTCCAGAAACGGAACAGATTCAGCAAGTCGAGACATGACTTGTCCAGCATCATGGAAAATGTCCACTCCTTCGAGAAGTGTTTTCAGAATGACACTTCCGGCCTTAAATTGGGCAACAAGATTGAACACCATGAAGAAGAGAATAATCAGCACCGCAACGAGACCCAGACTGCGACTGTGAAAACGGTCACGAAGAACATCCGGGATTGTGATGGAACCCGAAATTCGGGCGACCTGATTCAATCGTTTTCCGAGCCAGCCCATCGTACAGATAGGAACAACCATGTAACTGGCGATCCATAAACCGAGTACCCAACCATAGGTGTAGATGAGTGAAGGAAAGCCGGTGAAACTTCCTCCTGAAGCGCTTGTCGCGGCAAATGTCAGCGCGAACGCCCAAACTCCGAGGCTACGACTGCCCAGGAAGTATTCACTGAGGAAGCCTTTAGATTTCAACAGTTGGTTTGAGAAATAAGCCAGCGCGAAAACGGCCAGTGTGTAGAGCATAAAAACGAACAAAGCGGCATTCATGCTTCACCTCCTTGCTCGCTGGAGTGTAATTCAGCACGATCTTCCGCCACGTCGGCTCCTTCTTCTGCTTCGCCCAATTCATCATCTTTGATATAGAACAATGCGAAACCAATTGAAAACAAAGTGGCTACCATCCAGGGAAATGCAACTCCCTTCACAATCCATCCCGGCATTCCCAGGATTAATTCCAGATTGTCCGGATCGATTGATTCCCGGTAACCATTGAAATAGCAATATGGGACGGTCCAGAGGAAAAAGACGATCCAGACAAATAGAATAATGATCGCTTCTCGACGGGCATTCAGGAAGACGGGGTCGTATTCATATTTCCCCAACAGTTTTGGGTCTGGCATATTATTTACTCTTCTTCTGGCAGAGATGTTTGTCTCAACGGAGCGATGATTCAGCGAGCGGTTGCGATGACGACCAGGAGGAATCGTTCCGGAAACAAAGAATGAGGTGGTTCTGAGTAGGAGGGAGAACGTATTTCCCTCAGCATTTTTGTGCAGGCTAAACTGCTCCAGGAAGCGAGGTTATGAAAGCCCGCGAAACAAGCTGAGGATGTCTGTAGACGTCCTGATTCTTCCAGAAGAAGATTCTAAACTTATTTCAAGCCGATTTGAAAGCGACTCACTACCAGATTTCGGCAGTGAAGAGCAGGAATCACTCGTTTTCTACGCAATTCAGGGCAGAATAGGGTGGGTTGGCAGACTCACCTAAAGGAGGGATGTGAACCAGATATAACGGTGGGATAAATTCAAGTTCCTGGCAAAATTACGGGCGGTTGAGCATTACGGATCATCATTCTGTTCTGCCTGGTCAGATAGATACTCGATAATATTGGAAACGAGGCAACGGACATGACCATCATGGAGTGAATAATAACTATACTTTCCCTCACGGCGGACGGAAACAATATTGTCCTTTCGAAGCAGTTTCAATCTTTGTGATACGGCAGGCAGGCTATCATCCAGAACGGTGGCGATATCGGAAACGCACATCGGGTCCTGAAGCAATAAAGTCAGGATTTGAAAGCGAACAGGATCTCCTAATGCACGAAAGATGTCAGCCGCTTTCTGGCAATCTTGCACGGAAAGTAAGCTCTCTACCGCAGGAAGCTCCTGGTTTTCTGATCGAGTCGCTGAATTTGATGGGGGATGCATAATGGACACGTTCTAAACGTCCTTCCTTCGAATCCCACAGACAACGTACGTTCGCCATCTCTGGTATTCTCTACCGGAGATTGAGGGCTGGTTGTGAAAGTGTCCGAATTTATTCTGTAGCTTGCCAGTGACTAAAATTCTTAACTGGTAGGTTGAACGCTAAGAGCCCCACAGTATTTAAGATAAATCAGTGGTGTAAGATAAATTCGAATGTCCGTTGACTAGAGTGGTGATTCGTCCTGACGTTTTGGGAAATAACGAAATAAAGATCGGGGATGAAAATAAATCTGCCGGTGTCCGTTTAGGTAACGGATACCGAGCCGTGCACGAAGACATCTCCGGCGCAGCCGATATATGGAAAAATCAAAATGGATATAAAAAGAAGAAATCAAGGACAATTCGAGTAACAATGACGAACCCGACTGCGAAGGTACAGTAAGGCAGAAGAGACAGGGAAGAATTGTCCAGAGGGCAGAGTTACCTCAAAGCAAATAGAAAACCTGAGCGAATTCGTACCCTCAAACATTCCTGCTGGTGCAGGGAGATGTTGAAACGGATCTTCCCTTAAGTCGGTTCGTTAAGGGTTCGATTTCAGGTTTTACCCGGAGCGGAAGGGTGCTTTGAAGTGCGTCCGGTTATGGGAGATTTTCAAAAAACTTCGCCAGAGAGGCTGGCATTTGAAAAAGTCCCAGATTAGATACGCAAAGAATTCTCAGGCGTAACGCCCAATTTTCGAATTTCTGCTAACTTTTTCCTCTTTTTTTTAGCGTCGGTTGCCGGTAGCTTTGAAGCAATTGGTGACTTTGGCCCTGATGTGTGGCGAAATATTAACAGAGAATGCGTCGTTTTTGAACCTCTAAGCTAATATTTCGACACCTTCATCCGGTTTGGGATGTGGCGGAAGTCGTGTGTAAGTTTTTGAACGGAATATATATGCTCCTGCTTCTTTTGATTTACTGTGCGGTAATCGTCCTCAGTTCGCTGATGGGAGGAGCCCTGCCCCAGGTCGTTCGATTAACGCATAAACGGATGCAGTTGGTAACCAGCCTTGTCGGAGGGTTGATGTTGGGGA
>JAGQQC010000342.1 GCA_020426395.1 Planctomycetaceae bacterium | reverse complement strand
CCACTGGAACGGAGGGGGAAGGGGTTGCCGGAATCCGTTATCGGGCGTGGCAGCCACCCAGCTGTCTCCATCCAACCATTCCAGTGGATGGTCCTCTCGTGTTTGACTTCTACGACACCTGGATGGAACGCTCGTTAGGGGGAGGCACCTATTACATTGGGCATCCGGGCGGAAATAACCCGGCGGCATTCCCGATCAATGCCTATGAGGCAGAAAGCCGTCGGGCGAGCCGATTCTTCAAAATGGGCCATCGGGGAGGAAAACGGGAGATGATTCCTGAAGAACCCAACCCCCATTACCCGATGACACTTGACCTCCGCCGAAATCGCACGAAGACTCCTTGAAAATCTGTTTTTGCGCCGTCAGATAGCGCAACATTAAAAATTGGGACATCTAATAGTGCCATTCTGGCGTAGAATATTCTGAGTATAGACTCGAAGGGAATCCTGGTATTCCTCCCGGATTACCCTTTTGGTACTCTCATCTGTTTTAATCTTCGTTCCATTGCATTTCCCTGGAAACAGAATCGCGCGTGTCGACTACTTCTCCGGCTTCGGCCAATTACGTATTACGGGATTATGTCCCCCCTGAGCAGGTGTTTGACGAGTACATGCTTTCGACTCGCCAACCGCGGGCGCACGTGCAGAAGTTCATTCAGGCAATTAATCACATCGGTCGGGATGAGTTTGAGTCTCGGTGGGAACAGGTTCAGCGTTCTGTCCAGGAAAACGATTTTGCATACAGTGGTTACATTGGTGATGAAGATCGTCCCCGGCCCTGGGAACTTGATGCACTTCCGGTATTAATCCCAGCGAAGGAATGGGACACCGTTTCGGAGGCCCTCTGTCAACGGGCACGGTTGTTCGACTTGACGCTGAAGGATCTTTACGGAGATCAGCGCCTGCTCAAAGAGGGAGTGATTCCTTCGGAATTGTTATATTCTCATTCCGGTTTTCAGCGAGGATTACACCGCCACTTGCCGGCAGATCAGGCGTATCTGCACTTTTACGCAGCCGACCTGGCTCGTTCTGCCGATGGTCAATGGTGGGTGTTATCGGATCGAACAGAAGCCCCCTCAGGGGTGGGTTTTGCATTGGAGAACCGTGTTCTAGTTTCCCGTATGCTGCCTGAAGCGTTTCAGCAATGTCAGGTGGAAAGACTGGCGCCATTCTTTATCACTGCGCAGGATACGTTGCGAAAACTGGCCCCGCATCACACGGAAGATCCACGGGTCGTCCTGTTGAGTAATGGCCCGGCCAGCAAGAACTACTTCGAGGATGCCTACCTGGCCCGCTACTTGGGATACACGCTGGTTGAAGGGGGGGACCTGACGGTTCGAAACAATCAGGTGATGCTCAAAACGTTGGCGGGCTTATTACCCGTCGATGTCATCTTTCGTCGTCAGAACAGTCGAGACTGCGACCCACTCGAACTTGATCCTCATTCCGCGATTGGAGTTTCCGGGCTTACGGAAGCCGTCCGGGAAGGGAATGTCGCGATTGCGAATTCTCTCGGTAGCGGTTTAATTGAGTCGGGCGCGCTGATGGCATTTCTTCCCGCGTTGTGCAAGGTATTGCTCGACGAAGAACTGAAAATGCCGACGATAGCATCCTGGTGGTGTGGGCAACCGAAAGAACTGCAATACGTGCTTGAGCATCTGGATACGCTTATTGTTGAGCCAGCTTTTCGCAACCGGGGGAAAGATGGTGCAACGCGTGATACGCTCGCGAAAATGTCTCGTAAGAAATTAAAAGAGACGATCAAAGCGAATCCAAGTCAGTATGTAGCGCGGGAAAAGGTTTACCGTTCCAGCATGCCAGTCTGGGATGAACCCTGCAAATCAGCTTATCTGGCTCTGCGCGGGTTCGCAGTGGCGGATGGGGATTCATACGATGTCATGCGAGGAGCGCTTGCACGAACTTCTTACGCTCTCGACCCACTCGAATTGTCCATTCGGAAAGGAGAGGGGAGCAAAGATACCTGGATTCTTTCCGAGACGCCGGTGGAGCATGTTTCGCTTCTGGAACAACACGGACGTTCAACGCCCATTCGTCGTAGCGGTGCCGAACTTCCCAGTCGGGCGGCGGATAACCTGTACTGGCTTGGTCGTCAACTGGAGCGTGCAGGGGCCTATGCCCGGGTTCTGCGAAGCTCGGTCAGCCGCATGAGTGGTGAATCCCGCTCGGCAAGTGATTTGGAAATTCCGGTATTGATTCGCTGCCTCGCAGAGCAAGGGCAGATTGAACCAGATTACGCCATCGAAAAATTACATAATCAGCTTCCTCGGTTGGAGGCAGAATTACCGAAAGCTGTCTTCGATAAGTCGCATCCTTCCAGCTTGCGGTCGGTCGTCGATGAACTGTTTCGGTTGGGGTCCATTGTCCGGGACCGGATTTCACTCGACACTTGGCGAACCATTCGCCGGATTGATAAAGGATTTCGTCCGGTTCGTTTTCGGACAACAAACCTGTCTGATTTACTAGCCAGTACGGATGAACTCATTACAGAACTGGCTGCCTTTACCGGGATCGTGATGGAAAGCATGACGCGGACACAGGCGTTCCGATTTCTGGAAATGGGACGCCGGCTGGAACGTTCAGTGCAGATTGTCAGTCTGCTCAAGACTTTTTTCATTCCGCTTCCAGAAGTGCAAGGGCCTGTCTTTGAGACGGTTCTCGAAGTGTCCGACAGCATCATGACCTATCGGTCTCGGTACCGTTCTAACTTGCAGCTTCCCGCCGTGCTGGATTTGTTACTCACGGATGAGACGAATCCTCGTTCGCTCCTCTATCAGTTTGCCCAGCTTTCTGCTCAGGTCGACCAATTACCTCGCAAGCAAACGTTGCCGGGGTATACTCTGGAGCAACGCATCGCGATGGAGTTACTCCATTCGGTGCAGTTGATGGACATCGAAAAAGCGGCCGATGTTCACGGGCTGGGAAATCATCAACCTTTGGAACAGAACATCATTTTCTGGGAAGAGAAATTACCCCTGCTCTCGGAAGCGATTTCTCATCGTTACCTGATTCACGCAACCCATTCTCATCAATTATTCGATATCACCCCGCAGTGAAATACAAAATCACCCACAGTACCCGCTACCAATATTCGCAAGCGGTACCGGTCTGCCATAATCTGGTTCATCTCTGCCCAAGAGAGTTACCGAACCAGACGCGGGATTCGTTCACCCTGCTGATTCACCCTGAACCGACCCGTATTACGTCCAGGCAGGATTATTTCGGAAATGATGTGTCACTCTTTTCCATCGATCATCCTCATTCAGGTTTGACAGTCACCGCACTGAGTGAAGTCACCGTAGATTCCTCGCCAGGTATCGATCCCGCTAAAACGAAGCCTTGGGATGAGATCGTCTCGAAGATGAGGTCTGATAGAAACCCGGAAGCACTTGCCGCTTATCAATTTGCGTTCGACTCCAAGGGTGTCAAACGAATTCCGGAACTCCTGGAGTATGTTCGGCCTTCGTTTCCAGCAGGACGCCCCATCCTGGAAGGAGTTCTGGAACTCACCGAACGGATTAACAAAGAATTCAAATATGATTCCCGGGCCACAACGGTTCATACTGAGGTCCAAGAAATCTTTGAGAACCGGCATGGTGTCTGTCAGGATTTTGCACACCTACAAATCGGTTGCTTAAGGGCCCTGGGAATTGCGGCCCGATATGTCAGTGGTTACTTGCGGACAATTCCACCCCCCGGAAAAACACGATTGGTTGGGGCGGACGCTTCGCATGCCTGGGTTTCGGTTTACTGCGGTGAAGCTGGTTGGGTCGACGTCGATCCGACTAACAATCTACGAATTTCCAACGACCACATTACAGTTGCCTGGGGACGCGATTATTTTGATGTCTGTCCGATCCAGGGAACGATTATTGGAGGTGGCCAGCATAGCATGTCGATTTCGGTTGATGTCGCGCCAATTTCAGATCAACCAGCTTTGATGCAATGAGTTCTATTTATAAACTTTATATAGAAATTGGAGCCATGTGGTTTAAACTGACTTGGACCTTTGTTTCCTGAAATAAGTATTATTTCAGTCAAGTTCGAAGAAGATTCGATTGTACACTTTTAGTTCTTTCCGCCTCCCCTACAATTTATCTGAAGACTTAAATGCAGACGGTTAATCTTGTGCTAATTTTTACCGTGATTCGCTCACGCATGGTAAAACACTTTCAAGAGGATTAATCCGCAAATTTGGAACCTCAAGTGTGATGAAAAACGAGGTAAACAACTTAAAGCTGGTTTGAACTTTCTCTTTTGTACGACATCGAATAGTATTCCACAGAGTTGAACAAAAATTGAAACAGAAATGGGAAGTGTGCTCACTCCCCTCTTTTTAACGAAGCCCATCTTCCCCCTCCTAATTTCGTTATACCCATTTAGCTGTTTCAATTTCCTTCCTGCCCCACTGAATATAGTCATTTCGTTTCCGGTCATTCCTCCTTCCCTCCATCCGAATGACCAAATCCCATGTCCGGATTGTTTTTTGCCATCGAAGAGAATCCGATGAGAAAAGTGTATTGAATATGTCAAGTCAGTTGCCGTCTCGCAAGTTGAGCCTTGCGGTTGAAAATTACTTGAAAGCGGTTTTTCAGATTGGAAATCGGACCGGAAATGAATGGGTCTCTACGGGTTCTTTGGCGGAAGAACTTGGTTTATCACCCGGAACCGTAACCAGTATGTTAAAAACTTTGGATGAGTCAAAAACGGACAACTTCGTGGAATACAAACCCTACGAAGGAGTTCGGCTGACCGAAGAAGGGCGGCGCACCGCCTTGGTCATGTTACGACGCCATCGCTTGATCGAACTCTTTCTGGTTCGCACGCTGGATCTCTCCTGGGATCAGGTTCATGAAGAAGCGGAGAATATGGAACATGCCGTTTCCGATGATCTCATCAATCGCATTGACGCCTTTCTGGGGCATCCAGAAACCGATCCACATGGAGATCCGATTCCAACTGCCGAAGGGGAATTGCGTGGCGAACATATCGAGATGGTCAGCTTGGACACTCTTCCTCAAGGGGCTCGCTTTCGGCTATTACGAGTAACGAACCAGGCGACTGAATTTCTCCGATATCTGAGTAAAAGCGGGATCGAACTCGGTATTGAGGGAGAAATTGTTGAGTCGAATCCCGATGCGGGAATTATCTCCATGAAGCATAACAATCAGACCGTTGTGCTC
>JAGQQC010000341.1 GCA_020426395.1 Planctomycetaceae bacterium | reverse complement strand
TATTGCGATGGCTGCTGGAGCACTTTGAAATGGTCGTGTTGGCGACCTTGTGCGGGTTTATGATCGGATCGCTCCGCAAGATTTGGCCATTTCAAATGGACACCACGCCAGAAGTCACTGAGTTCAAAGATAAAATATTTGAAAACACCTCTCCCGATCTGTCGGCCGGTTCAACCTGGTTTTCAATACTGCTGATGGCTCTCGCCCTGGCCGCGGTCATTCTGCTGGACCATACCCAGAAAAAAATGAGTTCAAACTCGTAATTCCAGCCCCCATTATCCAACGCATTCAATTCCTTCGCGCGCTAATGCTTCGCTTCCGGCGGTTCCGGCTGTATCGATTGGAGCAATTCTGTTGAATTCTCCTGTTGTGACGGGGCGGTTTAGTCGATGAATAGGGTGACCCCTGTCTGTACCAGGATCAGCCAAGCTGTCTTTCCCACCCGGAAAGTCGAGAGCGTCTCACCGGCCTAGTCCTGCATGATACTTACCCATCAACACAGTACAGGTGTCCGATCCAAAAAACCGGTTCCGGTCATTCGTTCCGCACGAACAAAAATGGCACCCCGTTCCGAACCGGTTTGAACCAATTCTTAATTATTCGGGGGCGATTGTTTAAGGAGTCTCACTGATGCACAGGCGGATCTGTCTTGCAGGAATGATTTTATTAGCTGGATTGTCAACTGCCTGGTTCGGAACCTCCACAGCCGAAGCAAGAACTCCGGGCCAACCGACGGACTGGCAACGGTTTTACCATTACCCGTACGTCTACTATCCCCACAACTTCCAGCAGCCTTATGAGTACGACCACATGTACTATAAGTACCCGATGGAACGCCGGATTCCGGTTTACAACAAAGCGTGGTACAACCCAATGATCGAAGGCCGTCCTTATCATTCCGGTCATCACTTCATTCTTGACCAACTGTAAGGATGAGCGACAAATCTCTGTCGTGATAAACGAAAATACCCAAAGCACCGTCGCTTCAAACGACGGTGCTTTTTTTGTTGGCTTGTGAAATAGCAGGGGACTCGGTATCACTGTAAAGAGAATATGCTTGTACAGCCCCGGATGCAGGTTTCATGAATCAACCCGACTCTCCTGAATATGATGAACCGATCTTCGCCCCGGAAACGACAGGACGTACCGAGGTCGCCGGGCAAAGTATCGATGAGGGGAAAGGACGTATTTTCCCCTGCGAAGGATGTGGAGCCGACCTGGAATTCAATATCGGTCAACAACAACTTGTCTGCCCCTTCTGTGGATTCACCAAGCAACTTGTCTGGGACGAAGAAGAGACCATTTCCGAGCAGGATTATGTAGCCATGCTCGACCAACTCTCCACCTGGCGCATCGAGAGTGAAGAGGCGGGGGAAAGTGAAGAAGCTGATCAGCAGGAAATCCACTGTGAATCGTGTGGGGCCGATGTATTGTTTGTCGGCAGCCTGACCAGCACGACCTGCCCTTATTGTTCCTCCCCACTGCAACGGGAAGAAGGACACAAAGCTCCGCGGCGGATCCCGGTGGATGGAATGCTTCCGTTTCTCGTGACGAGAAAAAAAACCGAGCAGAATCTAAAAAACTGGGTCGCCAGTCTCTGGTTTGCTCCGAACGATTTTCGATCGAAGGGAGTTAAAGGGAAATTTGAAGGGGTCTATCTTCCCTACTGGACCTTCGATTCGATGACATTTACCCGCTACACCGGTCAACGGGGAGATCACTACTACGTTACAACCGGAACGGGAAAAAATCGACGGCGGCAACGACGAACTCGCTGGACTTCTGCCTCCGGTTCCTTTCAACGCTTCTTTGATGACGTCCTCGTTCTGGCTGCCCGGGAAATGAATCTGAAACTTGTCCAACGGTTGGAACCCTGGCCGCTACATCAATGTGTCCCCTTCCGTCAGGAATTACTCGCAGGACTTTTTTCAAGAACCTACGAAGTCGAACTCCCTCAAGGTTTTAAGCATGCCCAATCCTTGATCCGTTCTCGATTGGAAAGTGATGTTCGTTCGCGAATTGGGGGAGACACCCAAAGAATCGATAGCATGGACGTTGCTCACGACGCGATTACGTTCAAACATCTGCTGCTCCCCGTCTGGTTGATGCCATATAAATACAATGGGAAGCTGTATCAGTTGATGGTCAATGCCGCCACTGGTGAAGTGATTGGCGAACGACCTTACAGTTGGGTTAAAATCACATTCGCCGTGCTAACCGGGTTGTTGATTATCGGCGGAATCTTTTTACTCTTCCAGGGATAGATCCCCGCCATGATGAGGAGTGATCCGAATACCCTCCGGTGGGTCGAATCATGCTTTATTCTCCAGGCTGAAGAACAGCCACAATTGAGTCTTGGGATAGGTTCTACTGACTATGAGTCGCCTTCCTCATTTTTCATTCGATTCAGCAACTTCCCGCTTACAAGTGTTGGGACGGATCGTTCCCCTATTTGTTCTACTCCTGACCTGCTTGACTTGGCCGCTCTGGTGGGGAGACCGCTCTTTCCCTCTCATCCCCCTGCTCCCCGGTCTTGGGTCCTGCCCACTCTGGATTGATCGGGGCTTGGTATTGCTCCTGATCCCTGCCTTACTTGGTATCTCGCTTGTGCCGGAGCATTCGCCTATTCGGAATAAGCTCTTTTTGATTGCCCCATCATTAATACTCTTACTGGTCATTCTCAATCAACACCGGATTCAAACCTGGAGTTACCAGTATGGTCTCATGTTATTGTTGATCGGCTGCCGAAGCCCTTCGAACAAGAGCCCTGTTTCGTCAGAGGGTTTATCCCCGGAACGAATCATCCTGCTTTTCAGATTTTTGATTGCGAGCATTTATATTTATTCCGCACTCTCCAAATTGGACATGCACTTCATCTCGGGAGGAGGTTTCTTCCTTTCAAAAAGCATGCTGGATTTATTGGGAATTGATTACCGATTCTGGTCAGAAACAAAACTGAGTTATTTCACTTGTCTTTTGCCGATGTTCGAACTGTTGGTGGGATTCGGTTTATTGTTTCGTAGAACCCGAACGTTTGCACTTACCGGATCACTGTTACTCCACTTGGCTTTATTATCGATTCTTGGCCCTTTGGGATTAAACCATTCCAATGGCGTATTGGCCTGGAATGCCTGCTTTATTGTGCAAAACCTGATTCTCTTCAGGTTCACAAGAAGATCTCAACCGGAAGTATCAACATCTTCAGAAACCGATTCTGTTTCAATGTCGACTTCAGTCGGTGGAAAAAAACGTTTTGCTGCTTATAGTCTGTTCGGACTGGCGATTTTGTTACCCCTATTGGAACCGTGGGGTTTCTGTGACCATTGGCTCGGATGGGCGGTGTATACATCCCGGCAGGAGCGATTTTTACTGCTGATGGAAGAAACCGACCAACAACCGTTTCCAGAAGAACTACTTCCCCATCTCTCCCCTCCGGAACCGCTGACATCCGCCCGCCGTCTCAACCTCAATTCCTGGTCACTGCAAACCTGCCACGTTCCGGTTTACCCTCAAACCCGCTTTCAATGGGGCCTCTGGCTGGATCTGCATCGCCGCTATCCGCAATTAAAGATGCAAGCCATTCTGGAACGACCTCTGGATCGTCTCTCGACTGATCGACAGACGGAAACCTTCTCCAGCAATGAGCAAATCGAAGCTCTCCACGCGCACTTTATGTTGAATTCTGTGCCACGCTTCCTCCCGGAATGATGAAATTTTCTTCGCGGTCAAACCCACTGCCGTATCGATTGTGCGGGTGACAGCAATTATTGCGAATTCATGAACGCCAGATGGTAACGATTATACCGGTTCGCGAGTTGGGACGGATCAATTCAGAATGTGGCTGTAAATAGACATGTCGCCAATTTGACACATTTCGGTCCTAACCTAGATTTGTAAAGGGAACTCTTCTCACATTACTGGGAAGTGTTCACCTCATCTCCCTGAATAAGAACCAGGAGAAACCTGGCCAGTCTGGTCCGCGGGGACTTCTGCAAACTCTTCTATAGACACAAAGTCATTGCACACCTCACCAATCTGACTATCGTTCCAAGGTTATTCCATGACAACCGAAACCAAATCATTTGATTCAGAATTAGAGAACATGCAGGATCTGTCTGAATCTGAACTGGAAGCGGCACTGGGTAACCTGGGTCTGCAGGGAGAACCCGCCATCGCAGAAGAGGGTTCTAATCCCGCCCCGGGTGAGCAGGCCCCTGCGCGCAGCGCTGAACCGGAAGCGAACGAAACCCCTTCACCGAAAGTTCCTGATCCTGCAGAATCCAAAACAGAACCCGCTCCGCCTGCGACTCCCCCAACTAACGAAGGGGAAAATCCATCTCGTGTCTCAGTAGATATTGCTGAGAAACTTGAACAAACGATGAAACTGGCGCAGGAAGCCATCGATGCGGGTGAATTCGTCAGTGCACGGAAACTGTTGGATGAAGTTCCGGAAAGTCGCCGTACACCGGAAGTCAACGAGTTATTAACTCAATGCTCCGGCATGATGGAATATGAACAGCTCTGGCTGAAAGCCAAAAAGTATGTTCAGAAAGAAGATTACGTGGCTGCGGTCGAATCGTTGGAATCGATTCCGGAAGCGCTGCGTACCCAGCAAATGACCAACATGCTGCATGTCGCCCAGAACCAGGCGACGGTCACTTTGGCCATTCAAAGCGCTAAAGACACATTAAAAGAATACCATTTCAAAGGGGCTATTGAAATTCTGGAAGGTGTTCCCAAAGAACGCCGCTCCGACGCCCTGATCGAATTGCTGCGAGAGACTTACCGGATCACCCGCCGTCTGGATGACCTGAGACTGGAAGGGGAAAAGAGGTTTCAGAAAGCCCTCATGGGCGTCACCATGGAGCACCTCGAAAGTGATGACGACTCCTTCGACAAGGTCCTGGAAATCTACCAGGAAATTCTGGAACTTTGCCCCATCGATGAAGAAGCCCGGGATCGCGCTGAAAAGGCCGCGAATTACATCGAACTTTCCAAGGAGCGGGAGGAATTACAGGAGTACGCCCGGTTACACATCGAAGACAAACATTTTCGGGATGCCCTTGAATGTCTGAAGAAAGTTCACCCGGACGTACAGACTGGCCCCATTCGGGAACAGATCATCGAATTGGAAGGGATCATCGAACAGATCGATGAAATCCGTGAACAGATTCTCCAGAACTTCCAGGACTCCGATTTCG
>JAGQQC010000340.1 GCA_020426395.1 Planctomycetaceae bacterium | reverse complement strand
GTGAAAACATCAAACGATTCGGTCCGGGACATAACGATCATAAAAAGAAAAGTCTGGAACAGATCGTTGGAAACTGGGGAGAATTCCAGAACGAAAATGAGACCCAGTTACCGTCCCAAGGGGGCAAACTGCTCTATCGGTTCCGAAATGGAAAACAGGTTCACTTTGAAGCGACCGAAATCAAGCTGGAGGAGCTATTAAAAGATTGTGTCGCGCACCTGAAATCGCACCCGAACGAACTCGATCCGCTTAAAATTCAATTCGAGAATATTGGTCAACAATTGATTGAAGGGAACCAGGAAAAATATCTGGGCAAAAAAGTGGCGGACTGGGATCTTGAGCTGGAACCCCTGGCCGGTCATTACGACAAACTTCAGGCGATCAATGCTCCGTTGAACAAAGCGGGGGTCTATTTCATCAAAGCCAAAATGCAGGACGGAAACGAAACGCGAATTGTCCTGTGGATGAATGACACGATTATCGCCAGTAAACAGGCGGATAAAAAATCCTGGTATCTCGTAGCGGATGCGGAAACGGGGACTCCGATTTCAGGGGCGCACGTGGAGTTGATTGGTTATCGAGTCGAACGTGTCCAGCAAGGTCGTCAGCGTAATCAGAACCGGATTCAGATTCTCACCAAGCATTTTGCTGAATACACGGACGAGCAAGGACAATTTACGACTTCTCTCGATTCCAAAGAAACGGGGTGGAACACGAGTTATCAATGGTTGGCGATTGCCCGTACGAAGGAAGGACGTCTGGCTTATCTTGGATTCCAGGGAATCTGGCATCGGCCGAAAAATGATCCCGCTTATGATCGACATATCGCTTACTTCATCAGTGATCGGCCCGTTTATAAACCGAAAGATACGGTGCAGTTCAAATTCTGGGTTCGCAATCCCCGGTATACGGAAAAAGAAACGGCACGCTACGCCAATCAGGAATTTGAGTTACAACTGAACGATCCGCAAGGCAAAGAAGTCTGGACGAAAAAATTTACCACAGACGGATTTGGAGGTTTCGGTGGTGAGTATGCGATTCCAGATGGAGGCACGTTGGGTGTCTATTCACTCAATATTATTAATCACAAGCAGGTGCATGGTGGTGGCAGTTTTCGGGTGGAAGAATACAAAAAGCCCGAATATGAAGTGACCGTTGAGGCTCCGGACGAACCGGTGCAATTAGGTGAAAAAGTCACCGCAACCATCAAGGCGAAATACTACTTCGGCGCACCAGTCAAAAATGCAACCGTGCATTACACGATTAAACGGACGGCTTATACGAATCGTTGGTATCCGCCACGACCTTGGGACTGGTTATATGGAACCGGGTATTGGTGGTTCGCCCCGGAATGGGACTGGTATCCCGGTTTCTATCGATGGGGTTGTGTTGTCCCGCATCCCTACTGGTGGCCAACGCAACAGGATCCGCCTGAGGTGATCGCCGACCAGGAAGTCGAGATTAATCCGGATGGAACGATCACGGTCGAGATCGATACCGCTCTGGCTAAAGAAATGCATAGTGATCAGGATCACCGATATGAAATCACCGCCGAGGTGGTCGATGAATCCCGCCGCACGATTGTGGGAACGGGTGAAGTCCTTGTGTCGCGGGAACCGTTCGATATCACCGCCTGGACTAACCGAGGTTACGCAAGAGTTGGTGATTCGATCGAAGCCTCTTTCAAGGCACAGACCCTCAATCGGAAAGCGGTGGTAGGAGAAGGGAAAGTTCGACTGATCAAAATCACTTATACAGAGGATGGTCGTCCAACAGAATCACTTGTAGAAGAATGGGATGTTGCGACGAATGAAGAGGGATTGGCCATTCAAAAGATGAACCTGGCCGAAGCGGGACAGTTCCGCGTCTCCTATATGCTCACCGATAAAGCGGGCCACACCGAAGAAGGGGCGACCGTACTGAATGTCTACGGAGCCGGGTTTGCTGGCAAAGGATATCGGTATAACGATCTTGAAATGTTGGTTGAGCAGAAGGAATATCAGCCGGGTGATAAAGTTCAACTGCGGATCAATACCAATCGCACGAATTCCACTGTTTTATTGTTTGTGCGTCCGGTCGGCGGTGTCTACGAAGTTCCCTACACACTCAAGCTGGATGGAAAAAGCACTTCGTTTGAAGTCGATGTGGAAGCGGGCGATATGCCAAACTTCTTTGTGGAAGCGATGACCATCTCGGATGGCGACATCCATACGGTTGTGAGAAATATCGTTGTTCCGCCGGAAAAACGGATCATGAACATCGAGCTGACCGCGGATCAACCCGATTATCGTCCCGGGGAAGAGTTGAAACTGCAATTAAAATTAACCGACCTGGAGGGCAATCCCGTCAAGGGATCCGTGGTGCTGTCCGCTTATGACAAGAGTGTTGATTACATCGCGGGGGGATCTTCTATCGGGGATATCAAAAAATTCTTCTGGGATTTCAAACGGCATCATTACACGTCTACCAGTAGTAGTTGGAATCATTACAGTTATTCGCTCTATAAACGAGACGAAGAACGCATGCAGCAACTCGGCACCTTTGGCGGGATAATGCAGGCTGATATGTTTGCGACTGGAGCTACTCAGTTAGGTACCAATCATATGATGCGTGGTGCCGTTCCCTCCGCAGCTCCGATGAAGATGCGAATGATGGAAGCGGAGGCAGTGGAAGATGCTGCCGTCGCATCGGATGCCCCCTTATTGGCACTCGATCCTGAAGGTGGGACTGTTGAGCCTGCTGTGCGAAAAGACTTTGCTGATACGGCGTTTTGGGCGGGAGCACTGGAACCGGATGAAAATGGGATCGTGCAGGTTTCATTTCCGATGCCGGATAGTCTGACGACCTGGAAGATCAGCGGGTGGGGAATGGGAGACGGAACGCGAGTCGGTTTCGGCTCGACGGAAGTGATCACGTCGAAAAACTTGTTGGTCCGTTTGCAGGCTCCCCGGTTCTTCGTCGAGACCGACGAAGTCGTCCTGTCTGCGAACGTGCACAGTTATCTGGAAAATGATAAATCAGTCCAGGTCGTTCTGGAAATGGATGGCGAACTCCTCAGCGCAATGGATGACCTGACGCGGACCATCGAACTGACCGCAGGCGAAGAAAAGCGAGTTGACTGGCGAGTGAAAGTTCTTCAACCGGGCGAAGTCACCTTGCGAATGAAAGCGCTGACCGATGAAGAATCCGATGCGGTTGAAATGTCCTTCCCTGTTTATCTGCATGGTGCGGAACGGATGGAAGCCTTTGCAGGAACGATCAAACCGAATGAATCGAACGGCACTGTCGAGTTCGACATTCCTGAAGCCCGTCTACCGGAGCAGTCGGCCCTCGAACTGCGATTCAGCCCCTCTCTGGCAGCGGCGATGATTGATGCACTCCCTTACCTGGCAAACTATCCGCATGATACTACCGATGCGGCCATGTATCGTTTTGTTCCCACGATCATCACTTATAACATCCTGCAGGAAATGGGAATTGATCTTCAGCAACTGAAGAATAAACAGACTAACCTCAATGCACAGGAGCTGGGAGATCCCCAGGAGCGGGCCAAGCAGTGGAAGCAATACGACAAAGAGAATCCGGTCTATAGCCCGGATGAGATTGAACAGTTCGTCAAACAACATGTGGCTGAAGTCGCCAATCGTCAGTTGAGTGACGGGGGGTGGGGATGGCTCAGCGGTTACGGCGAACATTCTTCCCCGCACATCACTGCCCGAGTGGTGCATGGTTTGATCTTGGCGGATAAAAACCGGGTCGCCCTGGTCCCTGACATGTTAAACCGTGGATTGGACTGGTTGGAAAACTATCAACAGGAACAGATCCGTCTTCTCAAAAACTGGGAAGCGAACGAAAAGATCAAGGACGAAAAACAAAAGCATAAAAAGTACAAACGGTATGCCGACAACCTGGATGCGTTCATCTTTGGCGTGCTGGTTGATGGCGGTCGTGTGAATGAAGAGATGCACGCTTACCTGAATCGGGACCGGGTTCAACTTTCGGTTTATGCCAAAGGTTTGCTGGGCTTGGCTCTCCATACGATTGGCGACAAAGAAGGTCTCGCGAAAGTCATGGAGAACCTGGAGCAGTACCTGCAACAAGACGCTGAAAATGAAACCGCGTGGTTGCGGCTTCCCGCAGGACATTTCTGGTGGTACTGGTATGACAGCGAAGATGAAGCCAACGCAGTTTATCTGAAACTACTTGCCCGCACTGATGCTCGTAGTGAACGGGCAGGGCGGTTGGTGAAATATATTCTGAACAACCGCAAAAATTCGACCTACTGGAGCTGCATCAGTGATACGGCATTATCAGTGGAAGCTCTCGCCGAGTACCTCCAAGCGAGCGGCGAAAACCATCCGGACATGGTCGTGGAAATCTGGTTCGATGGTGAAAAGCAGAAAGAGGTGAAAATCACCCCTGAGAATCTGTTCGAAATCGATAACAAATTTACCCTGGAGGGAGTCAATCTTAAAACCGGCAAACATACGCTGGAACTTCGTAAGACAGGTTCCGGGCCACTCTATTACAATGCTTATGTGAAGACCTTCTCCAAAGAGGATTTCATTGAAGCGGCCGGTTTCGAAATCAAGGTTGAGCGACGTTACACCAGATTGATTCCGGACAACAAAGAGACCTCCGTGGCCAACAGCAGTGGTCAGGCAATTGATCAGGTGAGCGAACACTTCAAACGGGAACCCCTCGTCAATCAGGCTCAACTGAAAAGTGGAGATCTGATTGAAGTCGAATTGGTCATCGACAGTAAGAACGATTACGAATACCTGGTCTTCGAAGATTACAAACCCGCTGGACTGGAAGCGGTCGATCTACGAAGCGGGTATACCTATAACCGACTGGGCGCTTATCTCGAATTCAAAAGCGAGAAGGTGAAGTTCTTTGTACAACGCCTGGCGCATGGCAAGCACAGCATTACGTATCAGTTGCGAGCCGAAATTCCAGGTCAGTTCAGCGCTCTGCCGACCCAGGGGTCAGCTATGTACGCTCCAGAACTTCGGGCGAATAGTGATGAAATGAAATTGCAGGTCGTGGACAAATAAACGCGACGGCAAACTGAAATCCAGAGCCAGCTTTCATCAATCGATGGGAGCTGGCTTTTTTCTTTTATGCCCGACCACTATAGTGATTGGCTGGATTGGTATTTAGGACATTTGAAGTAGAACCTATCCTCAAACCTGGTTGTAGCTGTTCTTCAAATTGTTAATTAAGAGGCAATAGGACCCGCAGAGGGTTTCAGAA
>JAGQQC010000033.1 GCA_020426395.1 Planctomycetaceae bacterium | reverse complement strand
TCCGTCACCCCCGGATCGGATCTCCATCGACCAGATCAAACAACCGAATTCTCCAACCTGTTCCTGTCGGGGGATTGGACTTGTACTGGCTGGCCCGCCACGATGGAAGGAGCGGTTCGAAGTGGTTATCTGGCCGCCGAGAAGATATTGCAACAATGGGGAAATCCTGCCACAATCTGCCAGTCTGATCTTCCCAGGTCTCGTCTGACCAACTGGTTAGGGCTCCTCCCCTCTGAAAAACCTGGTTAACCTGTCCCCTCTGTTCCAAGCACTTCCAGGAGAAAACCGTGCAGAATGACTCATCGCATCTGTTGCGACAGCTTCTCACGATCCTCGTGCTGCTGGTCGGCCTGACTTTTCTAGGGGCGCTCGGGTTTCATCTCACGACAGACGAGAGTTGGTTCAATAGTGTCTATTATGCGGTGATTACGGTCACCACGTTAGGATATCAACAACCGGAAAACTTCAGCATTTCCGGAAAGATGTTTGTGATCGCCTATTTGATCGGTGGCTTGGGCGTCTTTTCTTTTAGCGCCTTTCAACTTGGCCAATTGATCGTGAGTGCCCAATACCGGGCCTATCGGGAGCAGAGACGGATGGAAAAGCGAATCGCAGAAATGCACAACCATTTCATCATTTGTGGATGCGGTCGCATGGGAACGACGATCGCCAAACAGATGGAACTTCGCCATCAGCAGTTTGTGATCCTCGACTATGATCAGGAGTTGCTTGAAGAAACCTGCCAGATGAACGGCTGGGCATATTTATCGGGAGATGCGACTGACGACGATATTCTGCTCAAGGCAGGTATCCAACGGGCTCGCGGACTGGCTTCCGTCCTGCCAACGGATGCGGACAATGTGTACGTCGTCCTTTCCGCTCGCATGTTAATGACAGACCTGCAGATTACCGCCCGGGCAAGTAACGATAAAGCGGTCATCAAACTGGAGCGAGCCGGGGCAACGCGGGTCGTCAGTCCATTCAGTTCCGGTGCTCAGAAGATGGCCCGGTTCATGCTCAACCCCCGCGTGGAAGACTTTCTCGAAATCGCCGACACAGGTGGCATGGAATTCGAGCTGGCAGATGTGCATATAGAACAGGAAAGTCCTTACATCGGTCTTCGACTGAACCAGGCCGATCTGAGAGAAAAAGGAGCGATGGTGGTTGGAATTCGTCGCGCGAATGGCGAACGCTTAATGCCCCCTCCTGGTAATGCTGAAATCCAGCGTGGCGATTGTCTGTTCGTCTTCGGCAACTCTCGTGCAGTCAGTGAGCTAACTGGCAATTCGATCAAAGAGGGCTAGTTCCCCGTCGCCAAGTGATTTTTCAGGACGACCTGCTCTACGCGTGCTCTAGCTCCGCCAGGCGATCGTGCAGTAAATCGGTTACCTCTTGCAAGGTCTCTTTTTTCTTCTGGCTTGGATAATACTCGCTCAGGTCAATCGGATCCCCATAAGAGAGCCTGGTGCGCGATGACTTGAAAAAAGGTTTGATCATCGAGTCACTCACGGGTGAGTTATGAATAAAAACCGGATAGACGGGAACTTCGGCCTTTAATGCCAGCCAAGCGAGTCCCGTTCCGAAGGGTAAGACGCCTTTTCCCGTGTTAATTCGCCCTTCGGGAAAAATTCCGACGAGGTTCCCCTTCTTCAATAAATTCAAACAGTCTTTGACTCCCTGCATATCCCGACCACCGCGCGCGATAGGAACACAATCCATCGTCCGGCAGGCCCAAGCGACTCCGGGAATATGGTAATACTCTTGCGCCATCAGAAAACTGATTAAACGGAACAGCCGGTTTTGAGGTCCAAGATGATTCCAGGTACAAACGAGCAACGGATCAACGGGACCACGATGATTGGCGATGATCAAACCTGGTCCATCTGCTGGAAAAGGACATCGTCGATTGATGCGGACCCGCCAAATCAAGGGCACGTACAAATGCACCATCAGAAACAGTAACCAGCCGGAAAGCGTTCGTTCCGAACTGAGTACCTTCCAGATCCGCCAGCCGATGATCAAAATCAGACCGGCCAGCAAGAGGTACAGCCCAAAATAAGGATCCTGCTCGAAAGCGATCCGGACACGGACATAGTCGAGTAACGAGGGATGGTTCATTTGGGGAGACTGCTATTACGGATTAAGAAAGATGCGAGGATTTCACACAAAACAGGAACTCACAGGGTAGAGAATATTTAACGATTACACAACACGTGACTATTCTGACTGAGAAAGACCACTTTTCGGGTTGAGTGGATCGTTCTCACCCGGGTTTTTCTGATTCTGCCTGTTGCTCCCGGAACAATCATCGTTTCAGTCGGGCTGTCCGTCAGAACCTGTCCAATCAGCAGTGATTTACCTTGGCCTGAACAGACCGTGACAGCAAAACGGTTCTAATGCCGACAGAGCAAACGAAAGTCACCAGCCAAATAACCGGAAGAACAGACGGAGGCCTTTAAGGAAATCTCTTTGCCGAGAAGTCGACGTGCAAAATGATTCTGTGCTTAGACGAATTTAACTATAGCGTACTGATTTTTTATTGATACCGGGTCATGTCAATTCACCAAGGGGCCAGTGCTGCGCCTGTCAAGCCAACACACTGGAGGTTTTCGATGAGAATAACCGTAGGTGACCTGATGAACCCGAAAGTCTACCGACTTCGGGAGACAGAGACCTTGCAGGACGCTGCCCGGCATTTCCTCAACGATGATCTTTCGCAGGTTTACATCATCTCGGAAGATGAAGAATTTCTGGGAATCCTGACTGACTACGCCCTGATCAAAGCCAGACTTTCAGGACTGGAATGGGACCAACAAATTAACCGATTGATCTCCCGTTCGGTGCTGACAGTCAATGCTGAACAAGACATTTCCGCTGTGATGCCCCTCTTTCGGGAGGGTCGAGGCGACATCGTCCCCGTGCTTCATGAAGGATTGTTAGTCGGAGAACTGAAACGGAACGTGGTCCTGCAGATGATGCTGGCCCTCGATCCATCCTGTGCCTTTACGTCGCTTCAAGAACTGGACGACGAATCAATTCTGGAACAACAATGTGAGTCAGACATGAAACAGGAACAACTCAAGGATGAGCCTACTGTCGCCTTTCCTCAAACGGTCGCTGGCAATTCGACTGCCATGGAGAAACAGGTCCCTGCTCCCTACCTGGTGAAGCGGACCTTCGGCATGATCACGACGCTCAATGCCCCTCTAGATCTATTCCAAGATCAGCCATAAACATCTTCATGTCTTCCCAGACATCCTTCTTGGCGGACGGATTCCGCAACAGATAAGAAGGATGATAAGTACACATCACTTTCCGCCCTTCCAAGTCGTGAAACTGCTTCCGCATGCGGCCAATCGGGGTTTTTGTATTCAGCAGATTCTGCGCCGCGATGGTTCCCAGGCAAATAATGTATTCCGGATTAACCAACGCAATTTGACCGTCCAGATATTCGCGACAATTCGCTGCTTCCGTAGGTGAAGGATTGCGGTTCCCCGGTGGCCGACAACGTAACACATTGCAAATGTAAACGTCCTCCCGCTTAAGTTGACTCGCTTCAATAATCTTGTCGAGCAACTGTCCTGCACGTCCGACAAACGGGATCCCCTGTTTGTCCTCATCTGCTCCTGGTGCCTCACCGACGAACATAATGCGCGCTTCCGGATTACCGACCCCGAATACCGTTTGTGTACGAGTCTGGGCCAGTTCTTCGCAACGAGTACATTTCGAGACAACACAGGCCAGTTTTTCCAGATGCTCTTCACGTTTTTTTCGACTTAGATTTTTTCCGTCAATCATGGGGAGCGTTCTAATCGGTGTGGGGGCTGAGGAGGAAGGAACTTCCGCGGGGGGTTCGGGGTGATCCGCCAAGGCTTGCTCTCGCAATAGATCCAGCCGGCCCGGAGAAAGAGTGGGGGTCGGGCGCGAAGGAGGTTTTGCGGGAACCGCAGGAGCTGACCGCGGAGGAACTGTTTTCTGTGGCGGATGCAAATGAATGGGTAGCTTTCGGATCCCCGCCCGCTGCCAGTCTTCCAGAATCTGGCGAACCAGTTCCGGCCATACCACCATTCCGGAAGCACTCGATTCAGACTCATTCTGGGTAGAAGAAATCTCAGAAGAAGACATCCGGTTGCCTGGGAGAGGAGAAGGAAGGGAGAATTCCATCCCGGTAGAACTTCAATGAGACCGGGGAAAGCTGCCTCTTCATCATAGCGGGAACAGGGCCCAGTTTCTACGAACGGCCCGCGCATAAAAAAGGGGAAGGGAACGCTATTCCCGCAAGCACCTGAACACAAATGCTTAGGGCTGCTACAATTACGTCCTGACCCGGTTCACACCGGCCCACCGCCATTGGGAATAGCATTCCGCTCCCCGAAACCAGCCGAGGATCGGCTTTGCAGAGGCCATTATGACGATAAGAGGAGCAGAATCAAGGCCCCGCTTCCTGCTCCTCTTAAGAAGCGGTCAATTCGACTCTCCAAATGATATTTCACGAACGTTTGGGCTCAAACCACCGTCTGGTCCCACGGTCCCCATACGTAATAGAGCCAGATCATCAGGGCTCGGAAGGCAGTATCGATGTACATCCCGATCCAGGCGCCGATGAGTCCCCCGTCGAAATAGATGCCAAACAACCAGGCAAACGGGAGGCGTAGCAGAAAAACGCCCGCCATGTTGATCCAGAATGGTCGACGGGTCTCCCCCGCTCCGCGAAGCGCACAGATATAGATGATCGAAGCCACCAACGGAATCTGGAACCAGGCCAGAAGCCGAAACGCACCACTGCCTCGCTCCACCACCAGGGGATCCTCGTGCATCCATCCATAGATGTTGTCGGAACCGATATAGAACAAAAACGAAATCACCAGCACAGGCAAGCAGCACTGAAAGGTCGCTTCATGCCCGGCCTCACGAGCGCGGAGTTGGTTCCCCGCCCCGAGGGATTGTCCCACCATGGTCGCCGCAGCTTGCCCCCAGGCCGAGGCGGTGAGATAACTGATCCCTTCCAGTTTGACTCCGATGATGTGCGCCGCGAAAATCGCTTTCCCCGTTTCCGATGTATCCAGTTTTGAAATGATGAATAGAAAGATGAACTGACCGATCCAGGTCAGGATGCCATCCCAGGCGGCGGGAACACCGATCCGGATGATTCGTCGGGGAACGGCTCCTGTCACGGTCCATTCCGAAAATCGAAGTTGCAATGTCCCTCGTCCAACCCAGAAGATCAGGAATAGAACCAGCGCTCCGATGTATTCGGCCAACACTGTACCGGTCACAATTCCGGTCACTCCCATCTCGGGGACTGGTCCCCACCCAAATACCAGAGCCGGCGAGAAAATGACATTGAGAATATTCACAATCACCACGACCCACATCGGTGTTTGCATAAAACCAGCGCCGCGCAGTGCCGCACTGCCCACCGTGAGAAAACAGAAGGCGGGAAAACAAAGCGCGATTCCGCGGATGTACTCGATCGTCGCTTCAAGGGCCTCGGGAGAATCATTGAGAGCCATACTCAAAGGACGCGCGATGAGAATGATAACCACCCCAATCACGGCTCCTGCCACAAGGGAAAGTGCCAGGGCACTATTCGTGATGCGGCGGGCTTCTGTATATTCCCGGGCTCCCCATTGTCTCGATACGAGCGCCGTGGTTCCCACCGAGACGATGCTGAACAACATCCAGGCGAGCCAGCCCACGTAGGAACCGAAACCAATGGCGGAAGTCGCCTCCGCGCTCAATTGTCCCGAAAGCCAGGTATCCACGAAGCCGACACCAAAATTGAGGAGCTGTTCGCAGAGCACGGGCAATGCCAAATAGAAAATCATGGGCCGCAAGGGGGCCGTCAACAGTTTCTCCTCATCTGTGACGACCGAAGTGCTCATATTCGCGTGGGCTTTATTTGAAGAGAGTCCGTACCGACTCTGTATGGGGAAGAACCTTATTCGACTGGACTCTTGCGAGCGAAATAAGTTCGCGATTAATTTTAGCTGGCGGCGCGATCTGCTGAGAAGTCAACCTGGCAGCAAGTCTTCGCGATGACACTTTTCTGGATCGTCACGATTCCCGACTCCGGGCCTGGGCAGGATTGTTTAATTCGATTAGTAGTTTTGATGATTGCATCTCGGGGTCGTTGAACAGTTCCCGATAACGAACTCGATTGCGGCGAAACGATGTGCAAAGCCAGAGCAGGATGGATTCACGACTGCAGAAAGATTGCCGGAACGATTCGTAACAACCGTTATACAATTCATCACCCGTCCAGGCACGTTGCATCGTGCGCCGGAACAATTGCCGGAAGTTCGTCAGGAAGGGATAATTCAGCCAGATAATCGTCGTGGCGTGGGGGCGGATGCGAGGTTGGGCTTCCGTATAATTCCCGTCAAGGATCCAGCAATCGTTTTCGAGAATAGCATCTATATTGGCGAAAAACTCATCTTCCAGCTTCGATTCCCATCCCGGATCCCAGTGTAGTTCATCCAATGATCGATACACGGAACCAAATTGTTCCCCGAGTAATCTCCCGAGCGTCGATTTCCCCGTTCCCGTCGGTCCCACAATGAGGATCCGTGCCTCGGCGTTTTCCGACTTCAGCCGGTCAACCAGATCCTCAAAACAGGTGATATTGGTCGTCATGTTGATGTCATTTTTTAAGAAACGGGTAACCCAGACAATCTCGCAGAGTTGTCTGGGTGCTGAAGGCACAAGCGGGTGAGAGAGACGGAAGTGTGTGGAAAGTGTCCAACGGCAACAGAAATCATCGCCCGCGCATCGCTGCGCGACCCAGACAACACTGCGTGATTGTCTGGGCTACCCCCTCAGATTGTTTCACCATTCACCGGGGCGTGTTGGGCCCGTAAATCAAGATATTCTTGCAATCCTTGCTGCCAATCAGGTAAAGAGGCCCCAAGCACGGAGGTTAGCTTGCCGCAATCGAGTAAACTGTAACCAGGTCGTTTCGCCGGACGGGCAAATTGGGCGGAAGTGATCGGTTTAACTTCGATCTCAATCTGCATCCGCTTGAAGATCTCTAATGCGAAATCGTACCAGGTCGTTGCTCCATGGTTGGTCGCATGATAGAGACCGTAATTCTCCGTCTCAATTAATTTGCCAATCGCTTCCGCCAAATGAAAAGCATAGGTCGGTGTGCAATGCTGATCGTTGACGACCGTCAAGGCTTTCTGATCCGCCGCCAGTTCGAGCATTGTTTCCACGAAGTTCCCCTTCCCTTCCAATCGGGTCGGGCCGAACAAACCACATGTGCGAATAACAAAATGCCGGTCACATTCATTCCGGACGAAATATTCACCCGCCAGTTTACTCATCCCATACGCCGAGAGAGGTCCCGGTTTATCTTCTTCACTGAAAGGGATTGATCGGTCGATTTCCATCCCAAATACATAATCGGTACTAACATGCACGAAGGGGATGTCGTGTGTCTGGCAGAAAAAAGCAACTCGTCGCGGTCCCAGTGCATTCACCACATACGCCCGCCCTGGTTCCTGCTCCGCCTTATCAACCAGGTTATAAGCGGCGCAGTTGACGATCAATTCCGGATCCGCCTCAGCCAGTGTCGTTTCGATGTCCGGCAATTGCACCAGATCCAGATCCGCTCGTGTCCACTGGACGAGTTCGTGGCCCGTCAGGACCTGACTGCATGCGGTCCCCAGTTGTCCATTCGCTCCCAGAATCAGAATTCGCATCGTCCCGCGTTCCCTTCTCGTCCTACGGCCTGTCTGTTTTCTTACCTCGCCGCATGATAAAATGAACCTGCACAGAATGCATCCGCCGTGCGAAGAAATCTCTTTTCCAAACGTAATTCGATCAAATGGATAAATTATTAACGCTGGAAGAATACCTGGAACAACGGTACGACCTGACTGACGAAGGTCGCTGGCACGATCTCGTCGCGGGAAAACTGGTTGATCGGGAACAACCTTCCGACGCGCAAGGGTTGGCGATTCTGAATTTAACCCGCCTATTAGGGAACTACTTTCTACAAACCGCCGCAGAACAACCTGCCTATGCCTGCTTCGAACTCGGACTGGTGCTTTCCCGTGAACCAGATTCCGTCCGGTTTCCAGCCATCTCCGTCTATCGCGATGGCAACCGGTTTGAGCATCTTGATGAACTTACGACGGACCAACTCCCTCTGCTCGCGATTGATCACGCGAGAAATCCGACTGCAAATAGTGAACTTGCGAGGGAGTATCTGCGTAACGGAATTCAGGCAGTCTGGCTCATTGACTGCCAGGCGAAATCGCTCGAAGTCTATCACGGCTCAGAAGAAATTGAGCTGGAACTACATCAAATCGAGTATGCACCGGAATCCGAGTTACCTGGGTTACGAATTGCTATCGCAGAACTTTTTCCGGAACCAGATGCTTAGCAAAAACCTATTGCCGTACAAATAGCAGCTAAGCTGTTTATAGAATCGCCGGGCCTTTGACCTGAATTCCCTTGAGCATCATCTTCAGCTCTTCCACGTTAGGAGAAACTTCAAAGGCGGTCGCACGGCTGACGAATTCATTCTCGATGAAATGGAACAGGCTGTCGTTAAACATCTGCATGCCTTCATCTCGACCGATACGAATCGCCGCGGAGAGCTTACCATCTTCTTCGTCTTCGATCAGTTTGCGAACGGTGGGGTTGAAGGTCATGATTTCCACAACCGGCACCCGCTTGGGATTATCCATAATTGTGGGAAGCAATTTCTGGGCGACGATCCCCTTCATGTTAAAGGCCATACTGCTGCGCAACGCCTTATGCATATCTTGTGGGAAGAGGTCGAGGATACGACCGATTGTACTCGGAGCGGAGGAAGCGTGAATCGTTCCGAACACCAAGTGCCCCGTTTCCGCGGCGTGCATTGCCGTTTCGAAAGTTTCGCGGTCACGCATCTCCCCCACCAGCATGATGTCGGGGTCTTGCCGCACGGCATGTTTCATGGCGATTTCGAAATCTTTGACATCCATTCCGATTTCACGCTGGTTGATCAGACATTTGTCCTGGGTGTAAACAAATTCGATCGGGTCTTCAATCGTCAGAATATGTTTGCGATAGTTTTGGTTTACCCAGTTGAGCATGGATGCAATGGTTGTACTCTTACCGGATCCAGTCACCCCGGCGAGCAGCACCATTCCCTGGTCGTACTTACACAGCGACTCCATTACTGGTGGCAGGTTCAAACCAGCGAAGTCAGGAATGAACCGTTCGACCTTACGGGAGACCATGCCGGGCAAACCGAGCTGGATGAAGAGGTTCACGCGGAAACGCCAGCTTTCGCCTTCGTACTCGACAACATGAGCAAAGTCCGCCCCTCCATCTTCGTGGAAAATGCGGCGGTTTCGTTCGTCCATCATCGGAAAAAAGAGCTGCTCCATTTTTTCCTTGGTGTCGATGGCAGGCATGTCCAGTTCCCGCAACGTCCCCTTGATACGCAAGATGGGAGGTTTTCCAACTTGCATGTGAAGGTCGGATCCTCCGAATTTAATCAGCAAACGGAAAATCTTGTCGACTTCCAGGTTACGGGGACCAACCATTTTCGGTTTTGCAGGAACATCGGCGGTGGCCATGTGGCAGCTTCCTTTTGAATAATCTTCTCGCTGGAACCACGATTAAAAGTAAATTTGAGCATCAACCCGTGATCTGGGGAACAATTCCGTTCGATTGTACCCGATTCAACTAGTCGGTGGTAACTAATTTATTATAGCGGACCGGAACATTTCGTTCCTCCAGATAATGCTTGGTCTCATCGATGGTATACTTTCCATAATGGAAAATACTGGCCGCAAGAACCGCATCCGCTTTTCCTTCAGTGAGCGCTTCGTACAGATGTTCCTTCGTTCCCGCTCCACCACTGGCCACAACCGGAATCGTCACCGCTTCGGAAACAGCCCGGGTAATTTCGATGTCGTAACCATCCTGAGTTCCGTCGGCATCCATGGATGTCAGGACGATTTCCCCCGCGCCCAAACGTTCGACTTCACGCGCCCATTCGACAGCTTGTAGTCCAGTTGGCACCCGTCCCCCATTAATATGAACGTCCCAGAATTCCTCCCCCTCTTTATCCACCCGCTTGGGATCGATATTCACCACGATGCACTGACTTCCAAACCGCAGAGCCGCTTCGCGGACAAATTCCGGATCTTTCACCGCAGCGGAGTTGATCGAAACTTTGTCACATCCCGCATTCAACAGACGACGAATGTCTTCCAACGTCCGAATACCGCCTCCAACAGTCAGGGGCATGAAGATGACATCGGCAGTCCGACTGACGATATCCAGAATTATATCCCGTTCCTCATGGCTGGCGGTGATGTCCAGAAAGACCAATTCATCCGCCCCTTCCTGTTCATACCGTTGGGCAATATCGACTGGGTCACCCGCATCGCGCAGATTGACGAAGTTAACACCTTTAACCACTCGACCGGCGTGGACATCAAGACAGGGAATGATCCGTTTACTCAGCATAACGAGACAGGTTCTAATTCAAAAAAAGATTGAGAACAGGGAAATATTATCGACTCAAATGACTGCGGCGCGGGGAATTTTCAAGTCTAGCCGGTTTTGCCCAGTGAAAGCAAGCAGCCTCCACTGGCTTCCCCTCAGGATGGCGAGTATGCTGGAGAAGTTCACTCAATTCCTGCTCCAAAACCGACCGTTTTCCATTGAAGACCGCGCCCCTGCATATGCACCATCAAAATGTTACCTGCACTGTCTGTGGTTGCCTCTGCGACGATTTGAAGATTCAGACAGCGAACAATCAAATCGTCGAACTTGAGAACAGTTGTTCTCTCGCAGAGAAATGGTTCGATGAGCAGTTGCAAGCCGATCCGAAGCCGGTGGAGATTGAAGGAAAACCGGCAGAGTACCACGAAGCCATTTCCCGCGCGGCAGAATTGCTAACATCTTCGAAAGCACCACTCATCTATGGTCTTTCGCGTAGCAGTACTCCCGGACAACGTGCCGCGATTGAACTCGCCGACCGACTTGGTGCGTATGTCGATACAACCGCCTCACTCTGCCACGCCCCGTCGATCATGGCTATCCAACAAGTGGGCGAACAAACTTGTTCACTCGGAGAAGTTAAAAACCGGTCGGACCTCGTTATCTTCTGGGGAGTCGACCCGCTGGTAACACATCCTCGACATGGGGAACGGTATTCCATCGATCCCATCGGAGAGTTTCTCCCGAACGGTCGAACCGACCGCACAATTATTGTGATTGATGAACAACCGGGCGAAACAGCAGCGATCGCGGATCAGTTTCTGCAAGTGAATGCTGAGGACAATTTCCGTCTGATCTGGGCTTTGAGACAACTCGTCCGTAATCAACCCTTAGATTGGAATGATGAAGAAGCAGCACCACTTAAACAATTAACGAATCTTGCGGAACGTATGAAAAGTTGTCAGTCCGGAATTATCTTTTTTGGGCTGGGAGTTTCACAAGCGAAACTGGGGCACTTGGCAGTAGAAGCCCTGCTGGATCTGGTCACGGATCTAAATGAGTTCACTCGCTTTTATGCCCGACGGATGCGCCTGCCGGGGGATGTAACCGGGGCCGATTCCGTACTTTGCTGGCAAACCGGTTTTCCCTTCGCCGTCGATCTCACACGAGGATACCCCAGATATGAGCCACAAGAATATTCCGCACAATCGTTACTGGAAAACAAAGAAGTCGATGTCTGTCTTCTAGTCGGATCGGAATCGGTGGCCAGAATGTCAAAAAAAGCACAGGACTATTTAATCCAAATACCGACGGTCGTTCTGGACTATCCGGGGCAAATAACTCAATTCGTTCCCAGCGTTCGATTTACGACCGGAATCTACGGTGTCCATTATCGCGGAACCGCCTATCGGATGGACGAAATTCCGCTTCCTCTCGGATGTTTTTTGAACACAAAAGATCCCGCCGATCATGATGTGCTGAACGATCTCCTTAAGGCTCTTAAATAAAATCGTCGATTTAATAAGACATAGGGCTGTCGTCCCGTAGTGGATGTCTGTTTGAATCACCAATCTAGATTATCATCTCCCGCTGTTCTGACTAATTTTAATGATTCCCAAAACGAACTGGGATAAAGCGTTTTTCTTGCTTTGGCACCTCACTAATTAAACAGAGCGTTATCCATATAACCTGGACAGCCACTAAGTCTCCAATTGGAACGATTAAGCGCAAGACCAAATCACCATGTCAACACATGGTACCGTTATCTCCCCGCTTCGATCGTTCCTACATCAACAGATTGGCTCGCTCATGTCTTGCTGGAGCACGTGGTCCGACGCGAAAAAAAATATCTGGGTATGTGAAGTCCTACTCGGTCAGCGAACACGAGGGGATAAGGAATACCTGGTTGGTGAAAACTGGATCCCCATACCGGATTACAGCGGAGACTGGTCCGCGGCGATGTCGCTTCTCAATTATTTACGCACTCATCTCGACCCGGAACAACGGATCCATTTCTTCCAGTGCTTAAGTCGACATTGCTTTCTGAAATTAAGTTCTTCTCACCTCGCCCCGGATGAATTAATGTTGCTGAACTCCAGCAGCTACGAACTTCTCTGGCTCGAACCGAACGACATTGGAGCCGCCGCGCATGAAGCACTGAACAGCCTCATCGAGGGGACCTTCGTTCGCGAAGAAGAATTAGAAAGAAAACTAAGTCCACTCGATGGTCCGATGCTCTGAAAAGTCTTCTCTCTATTGCGGTCATTATTCAAACTGCAATTTCAGCATCATCTCTTTGACGTCCGTCATGGCAATTTGGTCCCGCTCTATCTTGCGGGAAGAAGAAATGAGCACCGGCCCTTCTGTTTCTTCATGACCGGCGGCGGGCAAGCGACCGTGACTTCCCTTAACCAACTTCGCGTCCAGGCTGATCATGTCCATGTAATATCGGAAACCGAGTTTCTTCTGTAACAGACGCCGGGCCATTTTGAGCATCGGTAATTTGATTTCCGGATCGACAAATAGTTCGACGGGGTCGTAGCCTGGCTTGCGATGAATGTCGACCGTCCGGGCATAATCTGGTGCGAGTCTGTCGTCCAGCCAGAAATAGTAAGTGAACCAGGCTCCAGGCGCTGCGATTACCACCAGGTCACCTGCATGAGGGTGATCAATCCCGAACTCTTCCTGAGCCTGCCGATCAAGCACACGTTCAATACCTGATGTTTTTTCAAGCAACGTTGCAACAGGCTTCAGATCTTCCATTCGGTCCACATAGACGTGCGCAAGCTGATGGTCAGCCACTGCAAACGCGCGGGAGGCTCCTGCATCCAGCGTTTCCCAGCCAAGTATCTCATGTCGAGTCTGTAGATACCCCGCTTCCCGTAACACGCGATTGATGTGGACGGGTTGCGAAACATCCGTGATGGCATATTCGGAGACAACCAGAACCTCGGCCCCCTGTTCTTTCGCCGCTTCGATCAGTCGCCCTGCTTCGGTATCGATGTCGCTGATATCCTGATCGATTCGCGAATCCGAAACACCCAATCGTTGCAAGTTGTAATCCAGGTGCGGCAGATAGACGAGAGTTAACGTCGGCTTTTGTGCCCGCATCACTTCAATGGAGGCATCGGCAATCCAGCGGGAACTTTCGATATTGGCAGTCGGTCCCCAAAACTTGAAGAGGGGAAAAACGCCCAGTTTTTCCTGGAGCTTATTTTTGAGATCCGCAGGTTGACTGTAAGAATCGAACACCTTGCGACCATCGGCCGGGTAACTGGGACGGGGGGTGACTGAGTACTCCACCGGGGCATACATGTTGTACCACCAGAACATTTTGGCGGTAGTATAATTCGGATCGCGCTGTTTGGCCGTCTGATAAACACGTTCCCCTTTGACCAAATGATTCGACTGCAACCAGAACCGGATCTCAGCCGTATCTCGAAAATACCAGCCATTCCCCACGACCCCATGATCCCGTGGCAACAGGCCAGTTAACATCGTCGACTGAGCCGAACAGGTCACTGCCGGCAACACCGTCCCCATCGGCCGGACAAACCCCTCCTCCGCCAACCGCTTCAAATGCGGAGTCCGCTCCCCCAGCATCTCATAAGTGAGCCCCACAATGTTTAAGACGACGAGTGGTTTGGTCATGGTCTGATTTCTAATTGATCACGAAACACATTTGAAGACTTTGTTTGAACCACCAAGACACTACTTATTTTACTTCAATGTAATCACCAGGCCACTTTGATTTTCTGCACAATGTTGCATGAAAGTTCTTAGACTTACGAACGATTCGACCAACCATTCGAGGTCCTCTGTTTCCCAGTTCTTCGGATGAACCTCCTGCATCAATGCTGGTTGAAATCGTTCCTTGAAGAGAATCGCCGGAATAGCGTTCAGAATTCCGGAAAGTTCGTGAACTTCTTCCGGTCTGTAGAACCGGTAACCATGTTCTCCCCAGTCCCAATGATCACCTCCCTCTTGCAGGAAGTCGAGCAACTCGGGTGGGTGAGCGGGAAGATCGTCTCCCGTCACAATATAATGCAAGCCATGCCAGGCTTCTCCCAGTTCACAGATTTCCCGTGGTGTGGCTTCCCTCGAATTCTCCTCTCCCGGTTCAGGGGCATCCGGATCAAATAGAGAATCCATATCCAGGTTCAAGAACATCACCCGCATCAGTGAGAGCAAGCCGACATAAGCTTCGTCCTCATCCGGCACATCCCCCTGCAATTCCCGTCGCAGTCGATAATATTGCTCCGGATTTTTCTCTTCGAGCAGCCGAGCTTCTTCAGCGAGGATTTCGTATAGAGTGCAGGTGATACTCATTTGAAAAACCTAACACCCATCAATAATTAATCAGCGCCTCATCCGATTTCTTCAGATCAAGTTCCTGCACCCACTGTTCCGCTCGTTCGACCATCGCTTTCATTTCGCTACCGAGGGCGAGGAACTTCCAGCCTTGGTCGAGGCGGCGTTTGATATCGTCGACCGACATCACATGCAGACCCACCGGTATACCGACTTTGTTGCCGACTTCGAGAACGCGTTGCATCATCGCTTCGTGTTCTTCCGGTGTGGGAAAGGTTCCGTCCGGAGTACGCATTTGAAAACGGAGATCGTTGGGACCGATGAAGATCGCATCCACCCCGGGCAGAGAATAGATCGCTTCGGCGTTTTCGACACCGGTCGGTGATTCCGTTTGCAGGATGACGAGGATCTCGTCGTTTGCATGCTGATAATATTCAGACGGAGGTGCGTCGAAATTCAACACATGCAATCCACCTCCCACGGAGCGGTTTCCTTCGGGAGGGTATTTGGCGGCCGCGATCGCGGTTTTGGCCTCTTCGACGGTATCGACCATCGGGACCACAATTCCCATCGCGCCGGCATCGAGGACACGTTTGATATGGGTGTGATCCCCTTTGGGAACGCGGGCGAGCGGAACGCAACCGGCGTCGGCAATCGCGCCGAACATCTCGGCAGCCATGCTCCAGTCGATGGGAGAATGTTCCATATCGACCGTGAGCCAGGGAAAACCGGTTCGTGCCATGAGGCGGCAAGTATGAATATTACCAAAAGCGAGCCAGGAACCAACCTGGGCCTCTCCGCGGGCCAGTGCCCGTTTGACAGGATTCTGTTTCATGATTCAGCAGTTCTTCTTCTCTCTGTGATCGATGCACTTTTTAATGATTTACTGTATGATGAAAGAAGTCACCTCCAGCGGCAAGGGCTGGCTCTCACCTTCCCCACAACCCTACACACTCCACGGATGAAATGAAAGATGGCTGAATACATTTCCATCGCCAAAGTGGGCGATATCCCCGAAGGAGAGGGGCGGAGTTATCCGGTCAATGGGATCACCATCGCCCTCTTCTATGTCGATGGTGAATATAAAGCGATTAACGATGCCTGCCCGCATGCTGGCGCTTCCCTGGCTCCCGGTTACGTCGAAAATGATGTCGTCTGCTGTCCCTGGCATGCCTGGCAGTTCTGCCTGAATACGGGCGACTGGATGGACAACCCGGGCGGCAAAGTCAAAGTGGATTGTTATCCCGTACGAATCGAGGGAGACGACATCCAAGTCCTGGTTCAACCTCCCGGCTAATCTTGTGCATGCCCATTTTTCCCCTTCCCTAACAGACAGGCGCTGCTCATGTCTCGTGCCACTCCTCGGAAAACTCCCAATCGCCCTACGACCAGTCGCATTCCCGCGATGACAACGAACTCGCCTCGCCTCGCTTCCCTCGATGCCTTTCGTGGGTTCGTCATGATTGCGATGGTCTCGGGTGGATTATCCTTGGGCACCCTGGTGAACATTGAGACCTCAAACGAAACCTATCAACAAATCTTTCAACAACTCGCCTTTCACACCAAACATGTCGAGTGGGCGGGAATTGCGTTCTGGGATTTGATCCAACCTTCGTTCATGTTTATGGTCGGCGTCGCGCTCGTTTATTCTTACGACAAACGGAAGGCGCTTGGGCAATCCTGGATATCGATGTTTCTCCATGTTCTCTGGAGATCGGTGGCGCTCATCGTGCTCGGTTTAGTTTTGCGTTCCAATTCAAGCGACTACCCATCTACACATTGGACCTTTGTAGATGTGATCCAACAGATTGGACTCGGTTACCCGTTCCTCTTTTTACTCTGGAACCGTCCCCGTATTTTCCAGTGGACGATCCTGATTGTCATTCTGGCCGGGTACTGGGCACTCTTCGCATTCTGGCCACTCCCGCCGGAGAATTTCGACCCTGTTGCCGTGAATGCGGACCCGACGGTGGTCCCCCAATACGAGGGATTTCAAGCGCACTGGAATAAAAATGCCAACCCGGCGCATTACGCCGATGTCTGGTTACTTAATCAGTTTCCCCGTGAGGAAGAATTCGTATTCAACAGCGGTGGTTATAACACGTTGAACTTCATTCCGTCGCTGGCGACGATGTTGATCGGCCTGCTTACCGGCCAAATGTTAAGAAGAGAACGGGGGCGATTTTTCAAATGGATGCTGCTCGTTCTCTCTGGTGCAGCCTGCATCGGGATCGGCTACGCCCTGCACTTTTATGAAATCTGCCCCGTCGTCAAACGGATCTGGACTCCTTCCTGGGCGATCTACAGTGCGGGCTGGGCGCTAGTGATGCTCAGCATCTTCTATTTCATTATGGATCTCTGCCGGATGAAGTTCCTCGGCTGGCCCTTTATGGTTGTCGGGATGAACTCTATCGCAATCTACGTGATGAATGCCCTGATTTCCGGTTGGTTAATGCACACCTTCGTCAAGCATTTCGGCGACTCACTCTTCACCGCATTCGGTTCCGAATTCAAAGATATCACCTATGCAAGCACCGAACTCATTCTGCTGTGGTTGATCTGCTTCTGGATGTACCGGAACAAGTTTTTCGTGCGGATATAATATTGGCGGGTGGCCCAGACAATCTCGCAGAGTTGTCTGGGTGCCGCAGGCAGAAGCGGAAAATGTTCTTGCGTGACGAACAATCGTTGCGTGTGTGAACGAATTAAAAGAAGGTGATTTCTGTTTTTACTGCAATCAAAGACCGCTTGTCGCTGAGCGACCCCGACAACACTTCGTGATTATCGGGGTTACCCACTGAAGTTAACTACATGGTGACGATAATTTTCCCGCTCAAGGATCCCTGCCCTTCGAGAGTGTTCTGCTCCTGGAGTTGATGCGCTTTCGCAGCATCATCGAGCGGGAACTTGGCGCCGATTTGTGGAGACCATTTCCCGGCGGTGAACCACTCGTTCATTTGCATGGCACACGCGCCTTGTTCTGCCGGGGAAGCATTGAACATGGCGAACCCAATCATGCGCAAATCTTTTACATAGAACGGGCCGATGGGAAATTCCGGACGGGCTTCGCGACCTGCCATCACAATATAGCGGCCTCGTTTGGCGAGCAGACCGATTGTGCGTTCAGGATCCTGTTGTCGCAAAGTTTCAAACCACAGATTGACTCCCCCACCTTCACCGACAAATTTCTGAATCTGGGCGTCAACATCCTCTGTTTTGTAATTGATAGCCAGATCCGCTCCCAGCTCCTCACACTGTTTTTTCTTCTCGTCGGAACCAACCGTCGCGATCACTTTCGCTCCAACCGCTTTGGAAAACTGAACCACGGTGGAACCGACGCCCCCCGTCCCGCCGTTCACAAACACAGTCTCTCCTGCTTTGAGGTCCCCATGCAGGAAAAGCCCCAGATGCGCCGTGATGCCCACGAGCGCCCCCGCCGCGGCGGACTCGAACGATTGACCTTCCGGCATCGGATACACCCATTCTTCGGCGACGACAATCTCTTCGGAAAAGGTCCCCTGTCTGCCCGCCAGGCCCTGATTGCTTCCCCAAACCCGGTCGCCCGGTTTGAAATTTTTCGCATCGGGACCACAGGCAATCACTTCCCCGGCGAAATCAGAACCCACGACATAGGGGAAATTAAGCGGAAGCGCCACGGCTCCACTGCGAATATACGTATCAATCGGGTTCACGGCAGCCGCCATCACATCGATCAACAATTCGTTGCCCTTCGGCTTAGAAA
>JAGQQC010000339.1 GCA_020426395.1 Planctomycetaceae bacterium | reverse complement strand
CATCACCTCCTCCGTCACAACCACCACCAAGGGGAACACCATCACCCCCAGCACAAAACCAGCCGCTGGAACCCGAAAATGCGTCCTTACATTTATGGACGCCGCAACCTGATTCATATCATCGACATCCGCGAAACGATCCGCGGAATTCTGCGTGCCCAGAAATATCTGCAACGGGTGACCTCACAGGGAAGCCTGGTTCTCTTCGTCGGTACAAAACGACAGGCTGCCGATGCTGTGGAACAATGTGCCAAAGCTTGCGGCATGCCTTACGTGACCGAACGCTGGTTGGGAGGAACGCTCACCAACTTCCGCACGATCCGTGACCGCCTGAAACGACTCGACGAACTGGAAAGCCTGCAAGAGTCTGGTGAAATTCAGACCTACTCCAAAAAAATGCAGTCTACGCTGATGCGGGAATATCGCAAAATCTATCGGAACCTGAACGGTATCCGCGATATGAACCGTCTTCCCGAAGCTCTGGTTGTGATCGATCCGAAGAAAGAGAAAAACGCCGTCCACGAAGCCCATCTGATTGGCGCTAAAGTGGTTGGACTTATCGATACCGACAGTGATCCGGATGAAGTCGATCTGCCCATTCCTGGAAATGATGACAGCATTCGCTCGATTAAATTGATCATGGATCATGTCACCAGTGCTATCCAAAAATCAAAACAAGGTCTTCCCAAGGAAGCAAAGGAAGATTCCGACAACGAACCCAAAGCGGTTCCGTCCATCGGTTGATTTTGACGCAAAGCAATCGCTCGTTCCGTGTCCGTAAGCGGAACGAGTGTCGAACCAAACCACGAAGCGTTGATTCGCATTATGGAACTGTGAAAACGAACCTGTTCCAATTTCAGACTTCGTGGTTCGGCACATCAGGGCTCTTTTAGAATGGAGCCCTTCCGCCCAACGACAGCTTTGCTGAATTAAATTAGAATAGAGCGAAAAAAAGGGGAACCAGTTCTCTCGCTCTTCATCAATACCACATAATCAAGACACAAAGTACGAGAAACAGACTTCATTCTGAATCCGTACGTCCATTCCAACAGGAGAGACAAGGCAATGGCCGAAATTACCGCTGCCGCCGTCAAGGCGCTCCGTGAAATCACCGACCTTCCCATGATGACCTGTAAAAAAGCCCTCGTTCAGGCTGAAGGTGATCAGGACAAAGCGATTGAAATTCTGAGAGAAGAAGTTGGCAAAGTCCGTGAGAAACGGGCTGATAATGTCACGAATGAAGGATTCATCTTCAGCAAAGTCAGCGACGACGGCAGTGCTGCCGTGCTGGTTGAAGTATTATGTGAATCTGCTCCTGTTGCCACTGGCCAGGATTTAGCCCAGTTTGGAGCTCAACTGACCGAACAACTGATGACCGGTCCGGGCGCGGCAACAGCCGAAGAACTTCTCGCACAACCTGCCCCTGGCACCGATCAGACGTTGCAGCAAATCTTCGACACAATCGTGAATAAAATTCGCGAGAAAATCGTGGTCGCCCGCATCACCAAGCAAGAAGGCCCCGTTGCCGCTTATGTTCACCATAACGGAAAAGTAGCCGTACTCTTCAAAGCGTCTGGCGAAAAACCGAACTTCGACCTCATGCGCGACGTCGCGATGCATATTGCCGCGATGCAACCCACCGTCTGCAACGAGTCTGATGTTGATCCCGCTCTCGTCAAAGAACAACGTGATCAACTGACTGCCGAAGCAAAAGCCTCTGGCAAGCCGGACAACATCATCGATAAGATCGTCGATGGGCGTCTGAAAAACTTCTATGTCGAACAGGGCGTTTTGGTCGCTCAAGCCTTTGCCAAAGACGATTCCAAAACGGTCAGCCAGGCACTAGCCGAAGGAGGCCTCACTGCCGACTCCTTCACCTTGTGGGTGCTGGGAAGCTGATTCCCATGTTGATTCATCTGGCCGGTTGACTTCAGCCGGCCTTTTTTATGCCAGTCTCTTGATGGAAGAAGAGCCCCTCTATGTCCGAGACCAGAAAAAAAACATCTGTGTTCAACCGTGCTCTACTCAAACTGAGCGGAGAAAGTTTCTGCCGTAGTGGTGAGAGTGGAATCAGCATGACGGCAGTCGCCTCTCTCTCTCAGCAATTAAAACGAGCTTACGAAACGGGAGTCCAACTGGCGATCGTCACCGGCGGCGGAAATATCCTGCGGGGGAAAGAGTTCTCCGCCTTTAGCAAATCGATCAATGCTCCCACCGCTCATTACATGGGCATGCTGGCGACCGTGATCAACGGCCTGGCATTGCAGGATGCCCTGGAGAACATCGGCGTCCCCACACGCTTGCAAACCGCTATCCGCATGGAAGGGGTCGCAGAACCCTTTATCCGACGGCGTTGTGTCCGACATCTGGAAAAAGGACGAGTCGTAATTCTGGCAGCGGGAACGGGCAGCCCATTCGTCACCACAGACACCGCCGCGGCGCTCCGGGCTCGCGAAATCGAAGCCGATGTCGTCCTTAAGGCGACCAAGGTGGATGGCATCTATTCAGAAGATCCGGTCAAAAACCCGCATGCGGTCCGGTATCCGACGATTAACTTCCAGGATGTCCTCGCCCAGAACCTGCAAGTCATGGATGCGCAGGCATTCCACCACTGCATGGAACACAAAATTCCAATCATCGTCTTCAACTACCAAAAAGAAGGAAACCTCGATAAGGTGCTGGCAGGCGAAAAGATCGGAACCCGAGTAACCGCCAATGATGAGCAAGCCGAGACGAAGTAAGCGGCGTCACTCTCACCAGGGCTGAAAGGTCACTTCCTTTTACAAAGTACAGCGAATAAACTGAACGGGTCGCATCATTGTTACTGTATTTGCGACGCATACCCGATTGATATCTGCTTACAGCATCTCCCGAGGAGTCATTCACATGGAACGCGCTGAAATCTTATCCGATGCCAAGGACCGAATGAATAAAGCGGTAACGCATCTCCATGATCAACTGCAAGGCCTGCGAACTGGGCGCGCCACTCCGGGTCTGGTCGATTCCATTCGCGTTAATGTCTATGGTTCTCCGACCCCACTGAAACAATGTGCGAACATCTCTGTTCCGGAACCACAACAAATCGTCATCAAACCGTACGACCCTTCCGTGATCAGCGCGATTGTTAAAGCGATCCAGGCGTCCGACACAGGACTGAGCCCAAATCCGGAAAACCGTCTGATCCGCCTGAACGTTCCGCCTCTCTCGACTGAACGTCGTAAGCAACTGGTTGGCCGTGTGAAAGAGCTGGCCGAAGAAGCCCGCGTTTCGATCCGTAATATCCGCCGTGATGCAAACAAACATGCGGAAACTGCCCAGAAAGACAAAATCCTCTCTGAGGACGAATGCAATGACGTCAAAGATGAAATTCAAGAGATGACCAAGAAACATGAAGGTCAGGTCAATGACTCCGCCAAGGCCAAAGAGACAGAAGTCATGGAAGAATAGTTGACCACGTCTTCACATAAAAAAACGACCGGTTCAATCCGGTCGTTTTTTTATGTATCAATCCGAAATTATCGTTGAGCCCGTCTGCTCAAAAATGCCGGTCCAGCTCCACAAGATAGTCATACACTTCTTTCTCATTCGTCGTATGGAGTAACTGAAAATTCATCATCCGATTCTGGGACAAGGTCATCAAGCGTCCTAAAAATTCGGTATGCATCTCGCGAGAATCCCAGGGAGAAAGCGTCAGAAAGACGAGACGCGTCGGCTCAACCGTTTCTCCAAATTGAAAACCAACGGCAGAAATACCAATCGCCCCCACGAAGTTGTTTACATAGGGAGTCCGTAAATGAGGAAAGGCGATTCCTTTCCCAATGGCTGTGGAACCGTGAATTTCCCGTACCAGTAACCCGCGTACGATCTCCTCGGCATGTTCCCGTGCGATTCGCTCCTCACGGGCCAATCGCTCTACCAACAGGCTGAGCACGGTCGACCTTCCACATGCGCGGGGTAAAAGTTCGATACAATTCGGTTTGAAAACCGATGTGAACGGCAAATAAGAAGATTCCTGGGTTTCATTGAAACCAGAATCTGTAAGGGAATCGACATCTGAATTGAACATGACAGAGATTCTCGACAGGCAGGCACGAGAGGCACAACATCACAACACACACTTTCCCTGATGAGAACAGGTTTCGATCAAGTATCGAAAATCTCCTCAGCAAGACTCGATACTGATCGAAAACCTGTGATCCATTCAGGAGCATAAGGCTTTAGACAGGCAATCATTGTTCCATTACGAATGAATAAACCTTCGTAATTTCATTTTCACTGCGAGATTCGCCCTGATCGAGTTTGGGAATCGGCTTCTGGGCAATATTGGAAACACAAAGTCTTGGGGAGCTAGCTTTTTCGAAAGATTGAATCCGGAGGATATACCGGCTTCCGAACTTCCGTTCCTACCTGTAGTGAAGAATTCCCTGCAACACGCTGCATCGAACCTGCAAAACTCTGCACCAAGGAATTAATGCAAACCGTAGCGGCTCATTTTGTAATGCAGCGTGCGAACACTCACTCCCAGTTTCTTAGCGGTCTGTTCTCGGTGATAATCTGAGGCAACCAGGGCCGCATTGATGGCCTGTTTTTCCGCCTCCTCGACCACTTCGGCAAGCGAGCGGAGATGAGCTTTTTCGGGAGCAGAGGATTGATGGAACTCTGTGGGTAGATGTTCGACTTCAATTACATCACTGGTCACCGTAACAACCAAACGTTCCATCACATTCCGTAACTGTCGCACATTGCCCGGCCAACTATAGGAAGTCAACAGGTACATTGCCTCTTCACTGACGTGCTTTAGGCTTCGTGAATGTCGATCACAAAAATGATTCAAAAAATGTTCGATCAACAACGGGATGTCTTCCCGGCGGCGACGTAAGGGAGGGATGTGGATCGGAATAATATTTAGTCGGTAATAAAGATCTTCCCGAACGGTCCCCTCTTCGATCAACACCTGAATGTCTTTGTTGGTAGCGGAGACTATCCTTGCGTCGGAAGATAACAGTTCTTCCCCCCCCACTCGGGTAAACTGGCCTGTTTCCAGAACCCGTAATAAATCAACCTGGCTTTTTTGTGGAATCTCAGTCACTTCATCAAGAAAGAGCGTTCCTCCCCGGCTTTGCTCAAAGCATCCCGGCTTCGTACGTGACGCTCCCGTAAAAGACCCTTTTTCATGTCCGAACAGCTCACTTTCCAAGAGCGATTCCGGCAATGCCCCTAAATTGATGGCAATAAACGGGCGGGAAGATCGGCTACTTAAAT
>JAGQQC010000338.1 GCA_020426395.1 Planctomycetaceae bacterium | reverse complement strand
GTTGTTCGGTGGCAGTCCGTTTCAGATAAAATGTTAAGGCAAACCCGGAAGCAAGCCCCAACGTTAACAGGGGAACGGAAACGATCACGGACCACCAATTCATACGGGCCAGTTTTTCCAGATTCGGCAACTTTAGTCCGCCAGGAATCGCCTGTTTGTGCTTCAGTCGGCGATGCTGAAAGAGAAACATCATACTACTGATAAAACTGAGCAGGACCCCTCCCATCCCAAAGACCAGAAAGGCCGCATGCAACAGTGCCCAACCGCGCCCCTCGTTCTGGCTCACCAGTGCATTGGCATCTGAACTGACAAAATAAGCTGACAGCGTCAGTAAAATTACGAGTGGGTAGAGGAAAATGCCCAGCGCGAGACGGCTATCTCTCAGTGTCCGAATCAAGTAGTACAGGACGCACAACCAGGAAAGCACCAAAAACCAGTCATGTGACGAACCGACCAGTGGGGGCAAGCCATGTCGTTGACTGCGGACAATGAGGTATATCGTGTGGGCCAGAAATCCGGCAGAGGAAAGGCACAACACGAGCCCCCTGAACCAGCGCGACGGATTATTCAGGCGCAAAAACTCGACTGCCAGAGCCAGAATATAGCTCGCCAGAAAACAAATAACCGTCACATTCGCAATGTCAGGCATGGAATAGAGATCTCCGAGGCCGATCCTTGGTACTTCAAACAGAAGCAATGTCGCTCTGTTGTCGTTCTATTATAGCTGATCGGCAGGCGAAGGGGACTCCCCAGAGTCTCTCCCGTTTTCAAGGGAAAGAATTCGACGTTCGTGCCGCAAGATGAATCTCAATTCTCAGCCGCCAGATGAGGTTCAAATACCAGCCGTTGAGAACGCTCAGCCTCTTCCAGATCATTTTTTGCCTGCTCGTAAAGGTATTCCTGAACTCGAAGCTGCTTTCGATCTCCGCGGTCTATCCGCTTGTAGCTTTCATTCGGCTGCAACTTACGAGATTTGACCGTATCTTTGAAGTACATGTTCAGTGTATTGATCAGTTTCGCTTTACATCGAACATCATCGACCGGGACAAGCAGCTCCACACGACGGTCAAGGTTACGGGGCATCCAATCGGCACTGGAGATATAGACACGCTCGTCACCACCATGATAGAAGTGCAAGATTCGGCTGTGTTCCAGGAAACGATCGATAATACTCACCACGGAAATATTCTCACTCAGCCCTTTTACTCCAGGCTTCAAACAACAGATCCCCCGGATATTCAGGCGGATTTTCACTCCCGCCTCTGAAGCTTGATACAAAGCCTCAATAATCTCGGTATCCACCAGTGAATTCATTTTGATGGTGATACGGGCTTTCTGGCCATGTTTTTTGCGGTCCGTTTCAACGTGGATCAATTCCAGAATTTTATCACGCAACCCAATCGGAGCCACTTCCAGTTTGCTGAACCGCATGGGTTGGGAGTAACCACTAATCGCATTAAAAAAGTTTGAAGCATCCGCTCCCAAATCAGGGTTACATGTCATCAAACTAATATCACTGTAAAGCTTGGCGGTTGATTCGTTGTAATTCCCCGTTCCGAAATGGACATACCGCCGGATACCACTTGGCTCACGTCGAACAACCAGACAAATTTTGGCGTGTGTTTTGAGCCCTTTGACTCCATAGATGACCTGAATCCCTACTTGCTCCAGTTCACTTGCCCATTTAATATTGCGAGCCTCATCGAAACGAGCTTTTAATTCGACAAGCGCCGTAACATGCTTTCCTTGTTCGGCGGCTGTCTTGAGAGCAGCTATAATCGCGCTATGACTGCTGGTTCGATACAACGTCTGTTTAATGGCCAACACATCCGGATCAACAGCCGCTTCTTCCAGAAACCGCACCACCGGATCATAACTTTCATAGGGGTGGCTTAGGAGAATGTCCCGTTCTGCAATTTCTTGAAACAGTGGTTTTCGAGGATCGAGACTCGCCTCTCGCAACGGTGGCCAGCTTTTGTATTTAAGCTGATCATAACCACCGAGGTTCGCCATTTTGAAGAAGGCTGCCAGATCAACAGGTCCAGGGACGGCATAGACCCCTTGACGATCGATCTCCAGTCCTTCACAGAGAAACTGCAGCATCTCTGCAGAAATCGAACTGGATGTTTCCAGTCGGATGCAGGTCCCTTCTTTGCGCGCGTCCAGAATTTCTTTCATTCCGACCATCAAGTCCGCCGCCGAATCTTCTCGAAGTTCGAAGTCGGCATTCCGGGTAATTCGAAACGGGACAGTCTCCAACACCGTCTCTCCCGGAAAAAGTTGCGGCATAAACAAAGCCAGTGCATCTTCCAGCAAGATGTACTGGTAACCACTTTCGGAAGGAAGGGTAATAAACCGTAGGTTTGAACGGGCAAAAGGGACAACGACAAATCGCCGTTCTTTGTCTGCATTCTCAACCAGCGTGCACGTGTTCAAGGACTGATTGATTAACAGCGGAAATTCCTCATCCGCTTGAATCACCATCGGGGTCAGAATCGAAAAGACTTCCTCTTCAATAACCTTTTTCAGAACCTGATACTGCTTTTCTGTCAGCTCTTCCTGTCGTTGTCGAATAATCCCCTCTTCTTTAAGAGCAGGTTCCAGTTGCTCAAGTAAAATCTCGTATTGATCTTTCACCATTTTCTGACAGCGTTCCCTAATCGCCGTCATTTGCTCCGCAGGCGTCAGCCCGGAGGGATCAGGGCTGGTTACCCCCTGCTCGACCATCATATTCAGACTACCAACTCGAACCATGAAAAACTCATCCAGGTTTGAAGCCGTAATCGCCACAAATTTGAGCCGTTCCAGAAGTGGATTCGATTCATCTTGCGCTTCGTCCAGGACTCGCTGATTAAATTCGAGCCAACTGAGTTCCCGGCTGATGAATCGTTTCGATTTGCGTCCCATGATATTTTCGATTCCCGAATAACACTTTCACCAAAATCGTCGAGTTACAGAAATGTGGCTATTAACAACATGATGACTGATCATTTTAACCAGAGGTAGTATCACGTCTTAACAAAACCGGCACACCATAAATCTCTTCGAACATCTGGTTATTCTGTTTTAAGGCGATTTGTTCCAGAGAAAGTTCTTCGACATTACGCACATTTATTTCAAACCGGTTCTCCAGCATGCGCGTGGAAAAAGATTGAATACGCTGACTGTAAGATTGATCCAAAGCGACGGCGACACGCAGAATAGCGGCCAGCTTCAAGATAATTACCCTCGATTCACGGCCGAGTGAAGCAAAGCCGGTGTGCGAAGGTTTTGGAGAAGCTCGACGATGATAACGAACGATCATCGATATCAATTCCAGGTTTTTTTCGCTGATCCCAAAGATCGTCGCATTCTGAATCAAATACATCGAGTGCTTGTGATATCCACGGTGTCCAATGAAAAGTCCGATTTCATGTAACAGCGCCGCAACATACAACAGTGTTTCATAATGTGCATCAAGCTGATGTTGTCTGACTAATTCCTGAAACAGCATCCGGCTGAGGTTCGCAACGTGTCGGCCATGTTTTTCATCGAAATTAAACTTATGACCGACATCAATGGCGGAACGAATCACCTGGTCTTCAAACGCTCTCGACCAAACCCCTTGACCTGCCATCTCCATCAACAGTCCGTCGCGCATGTTCAAGCTACTGACGTAGACGTTCCGAACACTGAAGACCCGGGCAAGTTCCGAATACGCGAGTAAAGCAATCCCCACTGTTTCCGCATCGTTTAGCGTCAAATGATATTTTCTGACGAGCTTGTCTTCAGACATGCCAAGAATTTTTTCGGCAAAGTCACCCAACTCACGGGCAGAGAGCGGTGCCAGACTTTCCCGGTCCCATTCCGGATAAAGTTGATGTGCGGCGAACCGCATATCTCCCCCAAGGGCCACCATCTGCAATCCGGAGTAATCACTCGTCTCCTCCAGCATCTTTTCAATGGACTTCGCGATATGTGGTTTTAACAAACTACGAGAAGATGACGATCCGGTGCTCACGGCTGATTCCAGCATTTCCCGCAGTCGTAAAGAGCCCAATCGAAACGTGTTGGAATAAAGCACGTCTTTCCCGTTAATCAACAGTAGCTCGGTGCTCCCTCCTCCAATCTCAATCAGGCAAATATTCGCCTCTTTTAGAGCAGGCTCTTTGGCCAGTCGGGGCTGGACTCCCAAATAGGTGATTCGGTTTACTTCGGCTTCGTCAAGAATTTGAACTTCGATGCCGGTTGCAATGTAGATGCGGTCGAGAAAAGAAAGCTTGTTGATCGCTTCTCGCACCGCACTGGTCGCTACGGCTCGAATCTGATCTGAGCTGCGAATCTGGTATTGCTCCATCACGGACCGATAACTTTTGAGGACTTGCACGCACTCCTCAATGGTCTGTTTTCTGAGCATGCGCCGCGTAAAAGAATCTTTACCCAAGCTGACGGCCCGGGAGAGATCTTCTAACCGCCGGATATCTCCTGTCGGAGAAACTTCGGCAATCACCATTCGAATCAAAGATGTACCAATATCGATCACCGCGATAGGTTTCCAGCCGGCGGTTGAATCCTCCAGAATTGGAATTTCTGTTTTTGATTCTATTTTGGTCATATCGTGTGAAACCATCTGTGTAAGTCAGATGAAAGAAATATTCGTTTTAACGTTCAAGGATTGGCAGTACCAATTTCCTCCATCATTTTTTCGGCTTATCTACTTCAAAGGTCTGTTTTGCCCAGCAAGCGGAGCCTAATACAGTGGCGTCATCTCCTAATTTGGCGGCCACAACTTTATATGTATCCTGAGAAGACTTCAAACACTGTTTCTGGGAAGTCTTCCAAGCGGTCTCGACAATCAATTTGGGCATGGCTTCCACCAACCCTCCTCCCAGAACCACAATATCGGGGGCGAGCAAGTTAACCATGTTCCCAATTGCCCGACCAATGTGCTCAGCAGCCGAAATAACAATCTGCTTGATCGCTTCATCCCCTTTTTCGATCGACTCTGCCAGAACTCCACTGCGAATATCCGCAAGGGTGGTCCCAGCCAGTTCCCTTAGAACGGGTGCCTCTCCTCGATAGGCGGCTTGTGCCGCTTGACCGGAGATCGACAGCCGACTGGCAACCGTTTCCAGGCATCCCCGACGACCACAACCGCACAATTTTCCATGTGGTTGAACGGAAATATGACCGATCTCCATGCAGGAGCTACGGGTACCCCGGAGAATTTCTCCCTGATAAACAAACCCGCCTCCCACGCCTGTACCAGGAAAAATACCAAGTACAGAGTTAGCCCCCTTACCGGCTCCTTCGCGATA
>JAGQQC010000337.1 GCA_020426395.1 Planctomycetaceae bacterium | reverse complement strand
AGAGTCTGCATCGAGTGACGAAAGTCGACATCGAGCGAAAGTCAACCTGATCGACCTGAGAAGACGTCTTCAAGAAAAAGTCCCACACTCGATCAATTCGTGGCGTATAAGATTCCGGTTTCAGGCGGATCGACTCTAAACAGAGCCGGTTGTCGGCCGTTATTTCCCGGTTTTACCAGCAATAACTCAAGGAAGAAGACAGATGCTTGTGTTAACCCGTAAAGCAGAGGAGTCGATTAAAATCGGCTCGGACATTGTCATCAAAATTATTTCCGTTCAGGGAAAGCGGGTTCGTGTCGCTATTGATGCGCCCCCCTCTGTTCCCATTCAGCGTGCGGAACTGGAAGACAAACTGAAAAATTCGGAATTGTTACTCGGTTCCTGCTGACTCAACTTATTCCCCTGCCAGCACACCTTCCCCCCTGCCTTCCCTGATAGGCACCCACCTAGCAGGCTGCGATTCTCTTTTCGCTGTTTCATACGAAAACAGTTCTCACCCTATTCCCAAATCGCAGCCCAGAACTTTCTTGTGTATTTTCTCGGTGACAGAACGGCCAAGTTCGTTTTACTGTCTGAGAATGCGCTTTTTTAGACTAGCGTCTCGGCAGATTCTGAGGAGGCGACCCGAGGTTCCTTCAAAGAGGCGGGTACGATTTTAGGCTTTCGTTTCTTACGCACTCCGGTTTTCTTACGGAGTCGTCGGAAGGCGAGGATCGTCGTGTCGTCTGGTTTGCTGGGGCGCCCTTCCACGGGCTGCGTCATTCTCTCGCGGGTGACTTCAGTCAATTGGCGAATACTTTCGCGCAGAGGCCCTTTGCGAATGAGTTCGACGATTTCATCTTCGTGCAAGTTATCGGAGAGGCCATCACTGGAGATGACCAGCGTGTCACGCGGGGCCATTTCGACGGGAGAGCCCATTTCGATCCACATTTCGTTGGAACCGACCACGTTAAAGACAATGTGCCGCTCACTATGGTGCATGGCCTCGTCTGCTTCCAGCATTCCCGCTTCCTGCGCGAAGCCAACCGGGGAATGCGAGACAGTTCTCAGTTTGACTTTCCCTCGTTGACCAACCAACATGATAAGCGAATCGCCTACGTGGTAGGTGCGAACGGTCTGGTTCTGAATCTCAACGACGGCGATGGTGCTGGCGGCTCCAGTACCCAGTTTCATGATTTCCTGATTGGCCGTTTCAATCGCATTGAGAATCGCAGTTCGTAGCGTAATGGCTTCTGTCGCGGAGGAAACGACTCCTCCCCGGGCGGCTTGTTCCCATTCAAAGTGGTTCAGAACACTGGCAAAGGTTTCGACGACAATGCGGGAGGCCTCTTCTCCCCCTCGTCGGCCTCCGACTCCATCGGCCACAACGAGAATCAAGCTCCTGTCGGTCGGGGTGAAAATTCCGAGTGCGTCTTCGTTCGGCGATTCCTTGTCGGGGGAGCGGTGGGAGTATTGAATCACCTCTCCCAGTCGGGTTCGGTGGTTTTCCGGTTCGGTCATCACTCCCTGCAGGCAAAGCCAGGCCCGATCCGCCTTGGTTGTGGGGACGGATGAAGGAGGATTCGATTTGGATGCGAATAGAGAACCGAAAAACATGGCTACCCTAAGTCACCGACTGGGTGACCTTTCTTTAACACCCGACAGGGGGACAGATAGGCATCAACTTCGGAGGACTTCCGCAAGTGGCGTCCAGATCTGCATAAGTACCAGAATTCTAGGCAATTCGGCGTAAAGCGCGAACACCATTCGATCTGGATTTCGATTTTCGAGTGGTTCCCGACCGTTTTGTCGTCTTTTTGGCTCGTTTGCTCGCGGCCAGTTTCAGCGCCTGGCTTTTGAGACGTCGAAATTCCTTCAGCATATGTTGGGCGTCTGTAAATCGTTTCTTAGGATTGACTTGCAACGATTTTTTAAGGAACTCAATGAATTCCGCGGGGACTTTCTGTTTCAGTCGTCGGTGTCCTGGTAGTGGCCATTCGTACGGCCATTCCGGCCATTTGCCTGCCAGCATCCGGTAAATAATCAATCCGAGAGAAAAAACGTCCGAGCGAAAGGAGGGCTTACCCATCGCCTGTTCCGGGGCCATGTAACCCAAGGTTCCTGAACCGGAAGAGCGGACCGTTCTCAGAGCGATTTTGGCAATCCCGAAGTCGGCCAGTCGGAGATGATTGTTCTCGAACAGAATCATATTTTCCGGTTTGATGTCGCAGTGCATCACCCGGTGTTCGTGGGCGAAAGCGACTGCTTCGAGCATTTGTTCGGCGAAATTCAGGGTCAGTTCCAGGGACATCCGTTTGCGCAAACGCTCGTTCAAAGTTTGCTCGCCCAACGGGGTGACGATCACGAACTTGTTCTCAATGAAAGCGGCGTACTTGAGCGGGAGAATATGGGTGTGGTTCAGCCGGGCCAGCACGCGGACCTCGTTCTTGAGATCTTTTAGCAGGTTGTCGCAGACGACCTCCTGGTGCGGGATTTTGAGTGCCACGCGGATCCCTTCGATCGAATCGTACGCTTGGTAGATTGTGGCGAACCCCCCCTCTCCCAGGCGTTTTTCGATGCGGTATTTGTCAAAGCGTTGGCGAATGCGCAGCATTCCGGACTTGCCTCTGGTTTTGACGGGACGGACGGACTCGAAGTCGGTTTTATACAGAGTAATCACTTCAGTGGCATCCATTCTTACGTGAAGAGGAAGACAGGACAATCAGGTGCTCTGAGGTTTTACCAAGATTGTCTAGATTCTTTCCTCAAACCGGATATTCGAGTTTCAAGGGACCATGAAGTGGCCACTACTGGAACTGATCTGACCGTAGTTGTCTCCCCAAATCAGAAAGGACTGGCGTTCGTACTCGAGACGACGGGGGTGAATTCCCCTGCCAGTTTCAGGCCTGACTTTTATCACGGACCTGTCATCCGGTAGACAAGTTCGCGATCGGAATGGAGGCGTCGGAAGGGCAGGATTTCCCCGTGCAGAGAGGACGCCGCTGAAATCGGTCGCTGGATCGATTTCCGGTTTTAGCGATGCCATTCCCTGGCGTATTTGGTAGCGGGTAGGCCTGTCTTCCGTGGCAGATCAATCTTGCCAATTGCATCGATAGCAATGGGTTATCTGTTTCTATCGGCAAACCATGCCGCAGGAATGAATCAGGTCCCTCGGCAAGGGGCCAAATCTCGCGAACTTCTACAGCACGCCCAGAATGCCTCAATATCAGTTTTGCTCATTTTGGCAAAAAAATGGAGGAACCAGAAAATTGGTTAAAGTTTTCTTAAACAGTCGCGCGCGAGGACGTCGGATCGGTATGGACACGTTTGAGGGGTTCAACTAAATATCTGCCACTTCTCTCTCCACTCCCATAATCAATCGTATATCGAGTTTTTCAGTTCAAGGATGAACGGAGGCAGGTATGCCCCCGGAGAACCCCGGTGGACTGCGCGGACTCCTTCTGCGCGGACAATCAATCGCATTTCCGGTGCTGATCATCACCGCTGTGTTGGTGATCGTTGCGCCGTTGCCGCCGGTCATACTGGACTTGCTCCTGGCCTGCAACGTGACCGTTGCGGTCCTCATCCTGATGACCACGGTCTACGTAAAGCGACCGCTGGAGTTCTCTGTTTTCCCCGCGATTCTGCTCGGATCGACACTAGCCCGATTAGTATTGAACGTCGCTTCCACCCGGCTCATTCTGATGAATGGGGCGTCGAATGGAACCGAGGCTGCCGGGGGTGTGATTCAGGCCTTCGGCGCCTTTGTGGCCGGAGATAATATTGTCATTGGGCTAATCCTGTTCGTGATTCTCGTCGCGATTCAGTTCCTTGTGATCACCAAGGGAGCGACCCGTATCAGTGAAGTCGCCGCCCGTTTTGCTCTCGATGGAATGCCGGGCAAGCAGATGGCGATTGATGCCGATTTGAATGCGGGGTTGATCGATGCCGAACAGGCGAAAAAACGCCGTGAAGAAGTCACTCATCAAGCGGACTTTTACGGGGCTATGGACGGTGCCAGTAAATTTGTCCGGGGTGACTCCATCGCGAGTATCGTGATTACGCTGATCAATATCGTTGGCGGTTTGTACATCGGCATGATGGAAAATGGCATGGACTTCAGCAGTGCCGCCCAAATCTTCACGAACCTGACGATTGGGGACGGCCTGGTCACCCAGGTTCCCGCCTTTTTGATTTCACTCGCCGCCGGTTTGATCGTCACGCGAACTTCAACCGAAAGTAATCTGCCTCGTGATGTCATCCAGCAAATGGTGGGGCATCCTGAAGCACTCTTTTTATCGAGCGCATTTCTATTCAGCCTGGCCTTCACGGGCCTGCCCCCCGTACCGTTGATGAGCCTCTCGGTGATTTGTCTCTTCATCGGACTGATGATGCGTCGTCAAAAAGCGGTGATGGCGGTGGTGCAAGAGCAAGAAGAACAGAAAGAAAAAGTCGAACAAGCCCGTCCCGAAGCCCGGCCGGAAGACAATCTCGTGGTCGATCCCCTGCAACTGGAACTTGGTTTCGGTTTAATCAAACTGGCCGATCCCAACAGCGGTGGCGACATTCTCGAACGGGTGACCCGTATCCGGCACAAAGTCGCGCATGAATTGGGAATCATTCTGCCGAAGGTGCGCATTCGAGATAATATCCGGCTGGAACAGCGACAGTACCAAATCAAAATTCGGGACATTCCCGTGGCTTGGGGAGAAATTATTCCCGATGCACTGCTTGCCATTGATACGGGTGCGACTGGTGGAGACATTCCTGGTATCGACACCAAGGAACCCGCGTTTGGTCGCCCGGCGAAATGGATCGAGATGGCCCATAAAGACCGAGCGGAGATGTCCGGGTTTAACGTCGTTGAACCTTCGGCAGTGATTATCACGCATCTCACGGAAGTCGCCAAAGAACACGCGCACGAACTTCTTACCCGACAACAGGTTCACGAGCTACTTGATAACCTGCGGCAGAGCTCCCCCAAAATTGTGGACGAACTTATTCCCGATATGCTCAAGACACACCATGTTCATCAGGTCTTGAATAATCTGCTCCGAGAGCAAGTTCCCATTCGGGATCTGGAGACGATTCTGGAGACGTTGAGCAATTACGCGGATCGGACGAAGGATCTGGGAATTCTGACCGAGTACGTACGCCATTCGCTCGCTCGTACGATTTGTCTGCAATACCGGGATCGCAAACGAACATTACATGTGATCACGCTGGATCCAGCGCTGGAAGATATTCTGATGGCGGGTTTCGATTACAGCGAACGGGGTCTTGTGATCAAACTTTCTCCACAGGTTTCGGAACAGGTTAC
>JAGQQC010000336.1 GCA_020426395.1 Planctomycetaceae bacterium | reverse complement strand
GTTGTAAAACCGTCCCTGTCCAGGTTGCATACTATCGAGTGCGAGCAAGTGCGCCCGACAGAGATCTTCCACATGAATATAATCACGGATGCAGGTACCATCCGGCGTTGGATAATCGGTTCCGAACACCTTGATACTTTCCCGCTGTCCAAGTGCCGTTTGCAGAACGAGTGGAATAAGATGCGTTTCAGGATGATGGTCTTCGCCGATTTCACCGGATAAAGAACAACCAGCCACGTTGAAGTATCGTAATGCCGTGAAAGAGAACTCCGGATCTTCGACCAGCTTGTCCTTCAGCATTCGTTCGACAAACAACTTCGACCAACCATAAGGATTGATCGGTTCCTGGAAAGTCCTTTCGACTATCGGAAGTTCTTCCGGTTCACCGTAAGTAGCACAAGTCGAACTGAACACGATGCGTTTGAGTTGGCAGGCCTCCATCGCTTTAAGAAGAGACAACGTACCAGCCGTGTTATTCGTGTAATACCAGTAGGGATTGCCGACAGACTCCCCCACATAGGCGAGCGCGGCAAAATGAATGACGGCCGAGATAGAATGTTCCCGAATAACCCCTTCAAGTTTCGCCTGCTCAAGCAGATCTATTTCGTAGAAATCGACCTCCGCAGGCAACGATTCCCGGTGTCCTCGAAACAGGTTATCCACCACCACGACTTTTTCACCACGAGCCAGTAACTGCCGCACCGCGTGGGACCCGATGTAGCCGGCTCCCCCCGTAACCAGAATGGTCATAAACTCTCTTTCTGAAGTTCTTACATGTTGAAAAATGCGTGGATTAGCCCGTTAATTCCTTTTAGCGAATCGTCTCGGCCCCTGACAACGGGTCTCGAAAAATTATTGTCCGAGTTAAGCAGTTTTTCATTCACCAGACCATCGACATTGCCTGAAAAGCGAGCATTTCGGTCATTTGCCCGGCATGTTTTACGGCATTCGCCAAGCCCTTTTTCATTCTGGCTTGTCCCAAACCGGCCTTGCATGATAACCTGCGTATCCCATTGGGAGAGGCGATCAGCAAAGTCTCTCCTGGATTACTCATCCTCAAGGTACTGAACTGATGACCGTTTCTTCTTCTGCTATTTCTACATCTGCTTCCCGCTGGCACGAGATGGCGAGCCGGGTTTTGAACGGGGAACTGCTTAGTCGTGAAGAAGGATTATCGATCCTGCAAGCGCCCGATTCCGAATTACTCAATTTACTGGCAGCATCCTATGAGATTCGCCAGCGGTATTTTGGAAATCAGGTTCAGCTTTATTACTTAAAGAACGCCAAAAGCGGACTTTGTCCGGAAGACTGCGGATATTGTTCCCAATCTAAAGTTTCTGATGCCTCGATCGATAAATACGTCTTTTTGAATGAAGAAAAATTACTCGCCGGTGCAAAACAGGCAGCCGAGTCTCAGGCGAAAACTTATTGTATCGTGGCCAGCGGACGGGGTCCGACAAACCGCGAAGTCAGTCATGTTGCCAATGTCGTTCGTAAAATTAAAACAGAATACGGCCTGCACATCTGCTGCTGTTTGGGGCTACTCAAACCGGAACAAGCCTTGGAACTGAAAGAAGCAGGGGTTGACCGGATTAATCATAATCTCAACACAAGCCGCAGTTTTTATGACGAGATCTGCACGACACACAGCTATCAGGATCGCCTCGACACGCTAAAAGTCTGCCGCGATGCGGGTATGGAACTTTGCAGTGGGTTGATTGTCGGCATGGGTGAAATGGACGAAGATCTGGTGGATGTCGCCTTTGAACTGCGAGAGTTGAAAGTCGAATCACTCCCCGTGAATTTCCTGAACTCGATTGATGGAACTCCCCTCGAAAATCAGCAGGATCTTGATCCCCGATATTGCCTCAAGGCACTCTGCCTGTTGCGTATGATTAATCCCTCAACGGAGATTCGTGTGGCAGGAGGACGGGAAATCAATCTCCGCTCCATGCAAGCCATGAGCCTGTATCCGGCAAATTCAATGTTCGTCAGTGACTACCTGACGACCGCAGGGCAATCGAAAGAAGAAGATTTCGCAATGGTCGAAGACCTCGGCTTCGAAATCGTGCTGATGGGCCATGAACATCAGGAACAGGCGGCCACGAATTAACTTTTCCTAATTAGGGAAATCGCCGCCAATCTTCCCAATAGAGCAAGATTTTGCAGACGGGGAGGGTGCCGATTATCCTGAACAGGGCAAGTTTCCACCGATTTTTCAGGTCGATTCTACTCGGGTGCGGCTAGTCAATTGCGGGCTAACCCCTGTTAATTGTATTCTGTGACCAGCGACTCGGTACGTACTCTTTCCTCGTCGGCCGATCTGTTCATCCGGGCAGAATTCGCACCGGAATGTCCGGTTTATTGCGGAATTCTGCCTTACTCATCACTCCACAAGCGAATAAAAGATTCCCCGTAACACAATGAACGTGAAACCGATCAAAAAGCTGCTGGTTGCAAACCGAAGTGAAATTGCCATTCGAATCATGCGGTCGGCCACGGAACTCGACATTAGCACGGTTGCGATCTATAGCTACGAAGACCGATTTGCCCTCCATCGGTTCAAAGCCGATGAAGCGTATCAGGTCGGCACCAAAGGGGAGCCGATTCGGGCTTATCTCGACATCGAAGGCATCATCAACATTGCCAAGGCGTGTAATGTTGATGCGATTCACCCGGGCTATGGTTTTCTCTCTGAAAATCCACAACTCGCCAAGGCGTGTGAAGAAGCAGGAATTCTGTTCGTTGGCCCCACCGTCGATACGCTCATTCGATTGGGAGATAAAACCCAGGCTCGTCTGATTGCGGAACAAGCCAAGGTCCCTGTTCTCGGAGGATCAAGCGCGGCGATCAAAGATGTCGCAGAAGGCATGAAGACGGCAGAGGAACTTGGTTACCCCATCATTCTGAAAGCGGCTCATGGGGGTGGCGGCCGCGGCATGCGTGTGGTGCAGAAGGCGGAAGATTTCAAATCCAACTTCGAAACGGCCCAACGGGAATCTCTCTCGGCCTTCGGTAGCCCCGATATTTTCGTCGAAAAATTCATCACGGCCGCTCGACACATCGAAGTTCAGCTACTGGGCGACCATCATGGAAACCTGGTGCACTTATACGAGCGAGATTGCTCCGTCCAGCGACGCCATCAAAAAGTTGTTGAAATCGCCCCTGCCCCGAATCTCAAACCGGAAGTACGCGAGGCACTCTGTCAGGCAGCACTCAAAATCGGTCAACAAGTTTCCTACCGTTGTGCAGGAACGGTTGAGTTCCTTGTCGATGCCGATACGGACAAGTTCTACTTCATTGAAGTCAACCCGCGCATTCAGGTCGAACACACGGTCACGGAAGAAGTGACCGGAACCGATGTTGTAAAATCACAAATCCTCGTCACCCAAGGTTACCCATTGGATGACCCGGAAATCGATCTGGGTGATCAATCCCAAATCAAAACGACCGGTTTCGCCCTGCAGTGCCGATTGACGACGGAAGACCCGGAAAACGGCTTTATGCCCGACTATGGTCGCCTTGTCCACTATCGCTCGGCCAATGGAATGGGGGTCCGACTGGATGCGGGAAGCGCATTCAGCGGTGCTGTTGTCGCTCCTTATTACGACTCGATGCTGGTCAAAGTCACCGCCCGTGGGAAACGATTTATCGATGCCATCCGCAAGATGGATCGGGCATTGAAAGAGTTCCGGATCCGGGGGGTCAAAACAAACATTCCATTCCTCCTCAAGTTGATGCATCATCCCACCTTCGTCGAGGGTCTGTGCACAACGCGGTTCATCGATCAAACCCCAGATTTGCTCGTGTTCAAACCTCGTAAAGACCGGGCAACCAAATTACTCACTTATCTGGCCGAAGTCATCGTGAACGAGAATCCCCTCGTCAAAGGTCGGCCCGCTGCCCGTCGGAGAGAGCCAGCTCCCGTCCCTGCGACCAACAGTAATACTCCCGTTCCCAAAGGGACACGGGACGTCTTTCTCGAATTGGGAGCAGAGAAATTCAGCCAGTGGATCCTGGATCAGAAACGGTTGCTCATCACTGACACCACCATGCGTGACGCCCACCAGTCACTGCTGGCAACCCGGGTTCGTACCTATGACCTGAATCAGGTCGCCAGCGCCTATGCACATAACTGCCCGAATATGTTCTCTCTCGAAATGTGGGGTGGAGCTACATTCGATACGACAATGCGTTTTTTGAAAGAGTCCCCCTGGGATCGGTTGGCGGAACTGCGTGAAAAAATCCCGAACATTCTGTTCCAAATGTTGCTACGGGCTTCGAACGCGGTGGGCTATACGAATTATCCCGATAACGTTGTCAAGCTGTTCGTCAAAGAAACGGCTGATGCCGGACTCGACCTCTTCCGTGTTTTCGACGCCCTGAACTGGGTCCCCAACATGAAGGTCGCAATGGAAGCAGTGCGCGAGACGGGGGCAATTTGTGAAGCCTCAATTTGTTACACGGGAGACATCCTCGACCCCAAACGGACAAAGTACGATCTCAAATACTACGTCAACCTGGCTCGCGAACTGGAAAAAATGGGCGCGAACATCCTGGCGATCAAGGATATGGCAGGTCTTTGCAAACCAGACGCAGCCGAGATTCTCGTCAAAACCTTGAAACAGGAAGTCGGCATTCCAATCCATTTCCACACGCATGATACTGCCGGTATTCAGGCCGCTTCGATTTTACGTGCGACGGAAGTTGATCTCGATATTGCCGATGCGGCGATGGCTCCCCTTTCCGGTGGTACATCACAGGTAAACCTGAATACACTCTGTGAGTCATTACGTTTCCATGACCGAAATACGGAATTAAAAACAGAATCGATCGATGCTATCGCCGATTACTGGCGATCTGCACGCGAGTTCTACACCCCCTTTGAAAGCGAAGTTCTGCCCGCAACCGCGGACTTGTACGACCATGAAATGCCGGGGGGACAGTACACGAACCTGTATCAACAGGCACGGGCATTAGGGCTTGCCGACCAGTGGGCCAAAGTTTGCCGAGTCTACGCCGGGGTCAACCGACTCTTTGGAGACATCGTTAAAGTCACTCCGACCTCCAAAGCGGTGGGAGACATGGCCCTGTTCATGGTGGCGAATAACCTCACGAATGAAGATGTCCTGAACGGAGAGAAAGAACTTTCCTATCCACAATCCGTGATTGACCTGATTGGAGGAGGAATGGGGCAACCTCCGGGAGGATTCCCGGAAGAAGTCAAAGCCCGTATCCTAAAGGGAGACAAAGGATTCACCGGTCGACCGGGAGAAACATTGGAACCCGCCGACTTCAGTCAGGCTGCTGCTGACGTTGAAAAGTTTCTCGGTAGAAC
>JAGQQC010000335.1 GCA_020426395.1 Planctomycetaceae bacterium | reverse complement strand
TCCAACCCCGATACAATTCGGAGCTTAAGGATGACAAGTCGTTCCCCTATCTTCAAATCACCATGAACGAGGATTTCCCTCGCATTGAGTTCACCCGCACCCCGGAAACAAAGGGAACCAAATTATACGGCCCCTTTACCAACGCCAAGAAACTGCGCGGAGCCATCACCGTTCTGCAGAAAGTCTTCCGCTTCCGTAATTGCACTCTCGACATCGAAGAGAACGACGAAAAATGGCGCTGGTTTCGTCCCTGCCTGCTCCACAGCATCAATCAATGCACAGCTCCCTGCAACCTGCGGATAACGAAAGAAGACTACAAACGCGACATCCAACATCTGCGCATGTTTCTCGACGGGAACAAGAAAAAAGTTCTCAAGGATTTGCAAAAGGAGATGGAAGCCGCCTCCGCTGAACTGAAATTCGAAAAAGCAGCACGATTACGTGATCAAATCAAGTCCTTAGAAAACCTGACTCTTCGTGGTGACATCGAAGAACATGCCCAACCCGAGGTCTTCTTCATCGACCCGAAAAAAGGAGTCGAGGGCCTGAAACGCATCTTCAAGCTGGAACATCTCCCACGGCGCATCGAAGGGATGGACATCGCCCACCTGCAAGGAGGACAAACGGTCGCCAGCCTGGTCCAGTTCATCGACGGCCTCCCCTTCAAGCATGGTTACAAACGATACAAGATTCGCACGGTAACCGGTATCGATGACTTCGCTTCCATGCGGGAAGTCGTTAGCCGCCGTCTGCGCCGACTAGAGCAAGAAGGCGAACCCTTCCCCGACATTCTGCTTATTGACGGTGGAAAAGGCCAACTGAATGCGGCCCTGGAAGCAATGCGTTCGATAGGAGTCGATCCGCCGTTCACCATCTCACTTGCAAAAAAAGAAGAAGAGGTCTATGTCCCTGGCGAATCTGAGCCTCGCCGCCTCAGCCGCCATTCCTATGCCCTGCGGCTACTCCAATATGTCCGCGACGAATCCCACCGCTTCGCACAACATTATCACCACCTGCTGCATCACAAGCAGACATTTGACGAGTGAACCGTGGATTACAATTTCGCAAACCAACTCAGTAACCGCTCACGAAACGCACTCATCGACCATTGCTGATTCGCCCATTCCTGCGCCATCGCTGACATCCGTCCGCGAATTTTTTCATCGCGTAATTGCTCAATTGATTTCATAAATTCAGCTTGATGATGACATAGGAAGCCCACTTCGTGCATCACCTGCTCAACAAACCCACCACGATTATCCACCACTGGAATCGTTCCCACTCGCATTGCTTCCGTAACAGTCCTTCCGAACGACTCCGTCAAATCAGGATGATGGTATAAAAGCAGATCCCAACGAGCGAGATGCTTCCGAGCCTGCCAACCCGCCTCTAGAAATCGAGCACGCCCTCGGCATGCCCCTGACAACGAAGATTTCAATCGAACAGGACACCCCACAAACTCCCAAGCCACCTCATCATACCTTCGAGCAAGTTCCTTATAAAACGGAAGCAACTCCGCGGGCCATTTCCGATCCGTAGGGGTGCAAATTCGGCCAATCACCAATTCCGTACGACTCTCTCGAACACTTGATTCATCCTTACTCAGGGGTACACCCTGCCAGCAAACGGTCGAATCATCCTTTCCCCGTTTTTGCGCCAACCACTGAGAACAATTCATCTCCACGCTTGCTTTGAGCGGTCTGATATTTGAATGCACATACTGTATGGCAGGAATCTCGGGAGGGAGTTCCACTCCGTTGGAGCCAATATTATGCAGCAGGATAACTTCAGGACGCAGAGAGCGAATTTCAGCACGTGACATTCGCCGGCGAAAGTCAACTCGCTCTACTCCCGAGCAAGACATAAAGCAATCAGTCGTTTCTTGAGTCGGTTGTGAACGGAGAACAACATGATGCCGGCAATCAGGAAGTGCACGGACAACACTCCACGCACACGCCGCTGTTCCTCCTACAATGTTTCCGACATTACAAATTTGCAATAACCGCAACATCGTCGTCGTTGCTCCTGGAGTGCTTCCACTTCTGTAGAAAAAGTTCCCGATCTCGTCGCCATAATTGACGGTGAACGGGTTGCGCATGTGCGGTTCGATGACCTAGATGTTCCAGCCCGACATCATCGACCACTCTTATCCCAGCCGTACCATACTCTTCCATCATGCGTAATTGAAAATCAGTATCCGAATAATAAAGCTCGAACTGTTCATCGAACCCGCCAATGCGGTAATAATCATCCACACGACAGGCGAAAGCCCATCCCTCAAGAAATTTCATCGCCTCACCATCAGGAAACAACTTCTTGGGCACGATTGATTCACAGCGGGAACGTACTCCCGTTAGACAAGCTTCCCTTTGCCGTAGCGGTTCTAGTAGTAATTCAATCGCAGGTTGATGAAACAACACATCATTATTGAGAAACAGTACGGTTTCCGTACAAACATGTAATGCTCCAAGATTCCAGGCGGAAGTCACTCCGAACCCAGGTTGTGAAATGAACCGGACACCTTTGGGTTTCAAATAATTGAACCGCTCTCGTTCTTCATCCGATGAACCATCATCAACGATGACCACAGGCCACAACTTTGATTCCACTCGTCGCATCGAGGCGAGACAATCTAACGTCAGCTCAATTTTACCTCTCTGCGGAATAACCACGGTCAAGTCCATCTTTCAATCTCCTTCGACGACTTCAACCCGATTCCGTTTCATTTCATTTAACTCTTTTTGGAGGTATTCATGGTTCTCCGGCAATTCATCTACATCCTCAAAACCTTCCGCTTCCACCAGGAACTCGTTTCCTCCAGCCGGCTTAGGCGGCTCTTTCCGTGACTTCATCGATAAATTGACCGGCGTACGAAAATCGCGCATCGGCCCCTGAAAGTTCCCACGACGATCCGTTAACTGTTGATACAACCCTTCTGTCGTTTCCTCCGTCGGATTTCCTGTTCGCTGATGAATTTCCATCACTGCTTCCTCTACACCCAGGCAGGGAAAATAATCATTCAACCGACTCTCTGGTGTCACCGAAATCAACTGTAACCCCGCTAGACTCATCGCCCGGCGACATAATCTCAAATACTGGGACATTCGAAAATAATGTGAATCGGCATTCGCTGCCGCTCTGAGAGGCTTCGTTTCCACAAAGTGATATTGCCGTTCACGCTCAACAGCCTCCAATTCGTCCGTGGAAAGACCTTTCTCCTCACAACGTTTCAAAAATCCCTTCAGTAGTTCCTGAGGCTCATAACCCACTCCTTTTTCTTCAGCCCGCTCCTGTTGTGCTTCCGAGGGTCGAACCATCATTTCGCAACCAACGAGGTAAATAATCCGGAACCCCAATCGATAGAGAATATCAATGGACTGCATCATCGAATCTGACCAGTCCACTATTCCTGTATGAGAAGATGCAACAAAATCCACAAATTGTCGGTCCCGATGTCGTTCAAAGAAATATAGATTGGGACAATCACATACTTTGAAAGAGGACTCTGGAACCAGATCTAATGACCGTCGTTTGTGGACGAATTTCATGACACTCGGATCAAGATAAATCGACTTGTGAAACCGCATGGAAGGATCATACGAAGTCCAGAAATTCGGTCGTATCAACCCTGCACCAGCCAGATTGATACACATTCGTGGAGCAGGCGTCACACTGATCAAATCCGCCATTGATTGATCAAACGAAGGCCCTCCACCGATCAACCAACAAGCTGCGGGACTACCCCCGGCAAACATATTTTCCAGAAGAACGTCCGTTTCACTTCGATCCGTATTGATTCGACAAAATAAGCTGGACATCAATCCCCCTCAAAATCTCATCTCATGTTTCACAGACAATTGACCGTAAAAGTGTCGAACTCATGCGGTGTGAGTGCATCATCTTCATTGGAGGCATACAACCCATAAACGCCAGTTGTCGAAGTCACACTATTTGAAGACACAGTCACTCCATCCACCGTTGCTGAAATAGTTGCCCCATCACACTCCGCCGTTATCGTGAATGCTTCTCCAGGAACAAGGCTATGCAGATCACTGTCCAAAACAGAGAGACTTCCCCCTGTCACTTTCCATAACAAAACATTCGCGTCAGTCACGACGACAGCATAGTAGTCATTGTTAGACGTCGCTCGTAAAACGATACCAACAGCCCCTAACCATTCAGGGTCACCATGAAAATCCAAGGTGCCGGGAACGACACTCACCGTCACCACTACATTTGTTTCCCCATTACTGATTCGGGCATTTCCACTTTGAACACCAATCGTCGTAAACCTCGCCTTATTTGAATAAACCTGGAAGTTCGTTCCCGAATCTATCCAGACAGAACCCGACGGCGCAACACCCGGTGAATGACTACTCAAGTTGGTCCCATCAGTATCACTGAAACTGTCATAAATCGCGGTACCACATAGACCACTACCCGACGACGAATCATTACTGGCATCAGACGACCATCCTCCACCACTGCTCAATCCACTCGAGTTGTTCGACGTCTCCCAACTATCCGAACCAGAACCCCCTGTACTTCCTCCGCTCCCTGACAGATCAGCAGAAGAACTCAAACCATTATCTGTTCCTCCAGAAGATGTAGATTCGCTCAAGTTTCCACTCCCACTCGAGTTATTGCTTGAGAGATCTCCCGAACTGCTAAAGTACCCGTCAGAAGAAGTCGAACCTCCCTCTAGTGAAGTACTTTCGCCCGAAGAACTTAACGTTGCAGAAGAATCCTCCGAAGAACTCGAGTCCCCGCTTGAGCCACCCGAACTTCCCAAATCGCTACTCGAACTGTCCTCTGAAGAAAATGTTACAACCCCTCCTCCACCAAGCCCATCCAGCTCCCATCGTTCATCATGCTCTGGTTCTGGCCACAATTCTTGCGGAGCTTCATGCCCAACGGACATCTCATACTGCGGAACCGCATCAAATTGCACACGAATCGTTTCCACCGCTGCCGTTATCAATTCGTTGCCGGCTCGATCCTCCAGCCGAATCGCTCCCACCCACGGAAAAATCATGCTCGCAAGCCCACTCACTTCAATCTCATAGCGTGATGACGGGTTTGCATAGACCCGAAAAAACTCTGTCACAAACTGATGCGCATCTGTCTGCGATCTGATCCATGGTATCCACAACCGAATCCGTCGATCCCCATATTGGCTCCGACTGAAAGGTTGCACATAAGTCCCTCGCCACCGATAAAAACCCACCGCAGGAACTTCTGAATTCAATTCCGCGTTATAGACATAATCTCCTGTGAGCAATATCCGGTTATAAACTTGATCCAGGTTGCGAACTTCCTTCAGAGACACTAAGTTCTCGCCTTCGCGCAGAGTAACCTGAACCGTCGATCCATTTGGATGAAAATAAAATTCGCCATCC
>JAGQQC010000334.1 GCA_020426395.1 Planctomycetaceae bacterium | reverse complement strand
ATTTCCAAATAATTTGTAACGGATATTAAGGAATTCCTCTGATGACAAAATCCGTACAACCCGTGCAGGCTGACCGAGAGAGACGACGTGACTAACACCATTTCTAGAATCGCTTCAACCGGACCGTTTCCAGGAATTATTCAGAGCTGGATCCACAAGAGTCACAACCCGCCCCAGAGAAGCCATTCACACGATTTTGTTTCAATAATTCACCGCATGCATACAAAACGTATGAAATACTTAACTTGCGCAGTTAAACGCCCTTGCTCCTCGAAATCACAGTAAGGGTGTTGTGTTCGCTTTGTAGCCTGAGCCGTACTTTAGTTTTATACCGGTAACTTAACCGACTGAAATTTGTACCCCGTTATTCCTGTTCTAAATCTGGACAACCGTTACTTGAAACAAACCGGGAATGTCCATCAATGATCAACTCCGTCACCACATCTATAATAAGGCGCCCCGACGCAAGGAATGGCCGTCCGGCCGGACTATCGCTGGTTGACTTGGTGCTGACGATCACCATCATCGGAATCCTCTCCGCTGTGGCGATGCCTCGATTTTCGACTGCGATCGAAGCACAACGTGTGAAGGCCGCCGCGAAGCGAATCAAAGCCGATCTGGAACTCGCTTCCCGTTATGCCCGCTCAAACAATTTGACTGAGACGATCACGTTTAATACGGGAGATCATTCATACAGCTTCTCCAGTTACAAAGACATCAATCATCAGTCCGAGGTATACACCATCTGGCTGAACGATACTCCGTATGAGACGACAATCCAGACTCTGACCATGGATGGGAATTCCATTGCGTTCAATGCGTATGGGATACCTGATCGAGGTCTGACCATCACCGTCATCAACGGCAGCCTGACTAAAACCATCACACTTGAAGAAGTCACAGGAAGAGTCGTCATACAAGACTAGTGGATTCATACTCGAAAGAATTTTCTTCTCAATGCGAATCTTCAATAACTTACGTCCTCGGGGATAGACATGTCCACGTTCACAACCAGACAGGGATATACACTGATCGAGCTCGTCGTCAGTGTCGCAGCCAGCTCAATGCTTGTATTGGGCCTGGGCTCCTCTCTGTATCTGGCCGGACAGGCAGTAGCCCCTTCGGAAGTACTCGAAGACACATTGATCGCCACGGAGGCGCTCCATAATCTGACAGATGACGTCCAGAATGCCATCTATTTATCTGAGCACACAGACAAAGCGATCGAATTTGTGGTGCGAGACATGGACGGGGACGGTAGCCCCGATGTCATCCGGTATGAATGGGGGGGCACACCCGGCGACCCACTTCTGAAGAAAATCAATTACGGGACGGCTGTCGAAGTCATTGATCATGTTGAAAGTTTTGAACTGAAATACAACACACGTTCCACCACGGAATACTTCCCCCCCAGTTTGGTCGAAAGCGCAGAGCAGTTATTAGGAGGTGACCTGATCACCTTCAGTGGAACCCAGAAGGTGCGGGCCGTGGAATCAGCTTCCTGGCCAGGTTTTTACTTCACTCCCAGCCTGGGGGCCGGAGCAGAAGGCTGGAACGTCACCAAAGTCAAACTGGGGCTGTTGCAATACGATGGTTCCGACAACGGAACTTTCTATCTGCAAATGCGACCGGCGACTTCCGATCATCTCCCGACAAGCGAAGTCCTGGAACAGCAACTGGTCCAGGAAAGTTCCCTCAGTACCGTCATGACACTGGAAGAATTCGATTTTGCTGTTAAAGGCCTGTTACCTACTGACCGATTGTGTGGTGTGCTGCAACATGACAGCGGAACCTACTCAGCCAAGGTCAAGTATGACAATCGCAAGGGAAATGCGACCCGACATCAGGTTGAGTCGATGAACAGTGGAGCCAGTTGGCTGGCCGAGGAAGATGAACTCGTTTTCCATGAAATCTGGGGAACCTACTACTCGGAAGCAGGCTCGGGAATGACCGTGATCCGCGATTACTACACCGGGCTGAACGCCAGTTTGCAATTGGGTGATACCACGGCATCGCTGGTGAGAACTGGAATTCCCTTGTTGAACTCACCCGAATTACTCTCCGGATTATGGGAGCTCGATTTTGATACGGATCCGACAGCCATCGACGCCAACTTCGATAACCTCAACGACTGGACTTTAGTTGGTGGAGGAACATTCGATACGGACACCTTGAGCTTTGGAGTCTGGGACGCCGATTCGACCACTCTACGTACCTCTCCTGATCAGGATTTTACCCAGGCGACCACCGTCGTCGTCCGCATGCGGGCCACAACGACCGGAGGAAGCGGGGCAGTGTTCGAAATGCGTTCCGATTGGAACAGTTCGAATGCCTTCGTCGTGCGGCTCAGAGCCGTTTTGGAAACGAACAATACCCAAACCTATTACGTAGAATCACAATCCAGTCCCGGTGTGTGGAGCCAGGTGGTTAAGGTAGAAAACCTGCCAACGGACTTTCTGGAAGCCCGGATGGTGATCAGTCCGAACGACATGAACCATGCTCAATTTCTCCAGGGAAATCTGCTCGACAACTACACCTATACTCGGGTCAGTGCAGATACCTCTAAAAAATATGCGGCCTTGTATGAATCCGGATGTGATGCCGAATTTGATTACGTCTCGATTCGCGTGACTGAATAGATCCCGTTCCATACTCATTGATTTTGAAACATGATTCGATCGATCCCAGTACAACATGATCCCACTTGCTCTCGACACCGTGCCGGCTTGAGTCTGCTCGAGGTGACGATGAGTACGTTGCTGGTCTCGATTTTATTGCTGACTGCATTGCAGACAGTCGGGGCCTCCTTCCGGTCGGAGTTTTATACGGCTCAACAGACACAGGCGATTCTGTTCGCCGAAGACATGCTGTCCGAAATTATTCAAATGGAGTATGAAGAACCGGACGACAATCCCATCTTTGGACGCGAGAACGGAGAAGGAACCTCCGATCGATTAGCGTGGGATGATGTCGATGACTACGATGGCTGGTCTTCGTCTCCGCTGGAATATCGAGATGGAACACAAATTCCCGACACAACATCCTGGACACGAACAGTCACCGTGGTACGGGTCGAGGCCAACAATCCAGAATCAACGACCAACCAGGACGACGGCTTGAAAAGAATTACCGTCACGGTTTCCAAAGATGGGGTTGAACTCGGTTCACTTTCTGTCCTCCAATCCCAAGCCTGGATTAATACGATCCCGGATCCGGAAAACCACCTGAGTACCGGGAGTAAACCGGCTACGAACCAATCCCCTTTAGCGAGTGCCACGGCCAGTCCCACCTCGGGGACAAGCTCTGTGTTGGTTCAGTTCGATGCCACCAGTTCATCTGACCCCGACAACGACCCGCTTAATTTCTACTGGGACTTCGGAGATGGAACGACTGGAACAGGCTCGAAACCGTCGCACACTTTTACCAACTCAACTGGTTCTACGTTAGTCCGTACCGTCACCTTGACTGCCAGTGACAGTTCCGGTGCTCAGGGAACCAAAACATTAACCATTACAATCAATCCTTAAATCGATCTCATGCTCCTGATGATTTTTTGAATCCGTAATCCCCATGTTCGTTCAACTTCACAACCAGAAAACCCAATCTTCACGACGAGGGAGTCTGTACCTGTCGGTACTGATGGTGACCGTGCTGGTCTCGTTGTTAGGGATGTCTGCGCTGGTGGTGAAACGGGTTCAACGGCGAAATCATCAGGCGGCCATGGATGCCAGCCAGGCCCGGTTCATTGCTCAGTCGGCACTCCGCATCGCGATGCTCGATATCGAAAACGATCCTGACTGGCGTTACAACTTTCCGAATGGAACGTGGGAAACCGATGTCAGTTTGATGGGCGGAACCTACACGATTGAAGGTTACGACCCCTCCGACGGGGATCTCTCTGACAATCCCGAAGAACCTGTCGTACTGATCGCGACTGGTAGCAAAGGGAGTGCCCGCCAGAAAACCCAATTAACGTTGAATCCCGTGAATCGGGGTTACTCTTTCCTGGAAAAAGCCCTCGTCAGCCAAGACATCGTCACCGTTACCAACGGCAGCTATGTCTACTGCAATCAGTTTCTGACTGCTAATATTGATATTGTCGCCGAGAGTGGCTCCACTGTCACGGCAGATGTAGAAGCTTATGATAAGGTCGAAGGAGACGGGACTTACTACGGCACAACCGAAGTGGGCGTAGAGCAGGAGGCTTTCCCGAACAAAGACGACATCCTCAGTTACTACCTCGCCCGGGGAACCGAAATTGACTACAGCAGTATTCAGGACAAGGCAGTCAATATCATTAAGAACTCCACCTGCGACACGAACGTCGATCTCTGGTCCAGTGACAGTTGCACGGTGGAGCAAGGAACTAGTTGGCCGTACTCGGGAGCGGGAAATCTGCGTTGTCGTAACCGGGACTCCGTAACGGACGCAGCCACTTATGATCTGACCGAACGCCTGGTGAATGGGGAAACCTACACGATCTCGTTCTGGGCGCGCTGCTCCGACTTTGTATTCGATTATTATAAAGTGATTATCGAAACGGACGCCTCCAGCAGTGGAGTTACCCAAGTCACCACAAACACCGGATACATGTTTGGCTATTGGAGTTATTATACGGTGACCTTAACCCCCACCTGGACCGGCACCCTCAATTCGGCCACGCTGCGATTTGAATCCGTCAGCACCACCACCGGATTTCACCTTGATAATATTTCCGTGAAAGAGCCCGATCCCCCCGCCGGCACAATCTACAAGCGAGTTCTCAGCCCAAACCACAACCCGTATGGAAATACCAATTCGGAAGGAATTTATATCATCGATTGTGGAGGTCAAAATCTCGCCATCGATACCTGCCGCATTCTGGGAACGCTAGTCATCCTGAACCCAGGGAACAGTAGCCAAGTGAACCCGGGACCCATAGCCTGGTCTCCGGTGCATTCAAATTTTCCCTGCCTGTTGGTCGATGGCAGTTTCAAGATCAAATCAACCAACGAAGGTTTGCAGGAAACACGGGATGACGTCAATTACAATCCCATTGGTGCGGCGCACAGCACGCTGGGAGAGGATGATGATGTACTCGACATTATTCCCTCCAAAATTTCGGGGTTGATTTATGTCGACAAAGATCTCACGCTTGCTAACCAACCCAACATCGAAGGGGTGGTCCTGGTCGGGGATAATATTGATATCAGCAACACATTTTCGCTGGTCTATAACTCGATCTTCTTCACCAATCCTCCCCCCGGTTTCGCCGCTCCGGAAACGATCCGTATTCTGTTGAACTCGGTCCAGAAACCGCTTAACTAGTAGTGGGTCTAACAGGGTTGATGTTGATTTTTGGCAACATGGCTGAGAAAGCCCGTCTCCCCTGCGCAACAATCCCCGACAGAAGCTCCCCATCAACAAACTCC
>JAGQQC010000333.1 GCA_020426395.1 Planctomycetaceae bacterium | reverse complement strand
ATGTCATACCCTGGGCTGGTCGGCAATGTTCCCCCTTCGTGTAACCAGTAACCTGTTTCGTCGTCGTTATCGACATCAATCGCGACGGTGATGTAATAGCGTCCCGCGTCGGGAATGTATCCTTTCTCGTTTTTCGCTTCTTTCCCCTTTTGGGTGCGACCGATTACGCCCTTCGTGCGTATGTAGCAATACAGATTATCGGCATCGTGAGTGACCTTGAACTCCAGAATATCAACATCCTCATGATCGCGGGGTTCCGGTTTGTGATCTGCTTCACGGCCATCGGTGTCGATGACATCGTCAGCAGGGTCGGTTACTCCTGTTTTGATTTCTTTCCAGTCGTCGAATTTCCCATCGATGACAATCGTGTGGCGTTCATTGGCTTTGGCTTCCGATTGCCCAGTTGCTACTAACAATGAGAGGCCGAAGCCAATCGCGAAGGCGAAGTGGATTGAGTGAGTGAGCGATTTCATCATTACTCTCCTACAGGAACATGCAGTCGGGTGATTGCGGTAGACCCTTCTGCTGAGGTACGGCGGATGGTGACGATATAATGACCAGGTTGGTGATAGCGATGTTTGATTTCAGCGTAACCTTGGGGATCGTGCGGATGGCTATCACCGGGGGAGGCCGTTTTTTCGATGAGGGAACCATCTCCGAAGTCCCATTCCTCTTCGCCCCCCTGCATCCGGAAGGCACGAACTTTGAATGTTACCTCATCACCCACTTTGAGGTTTTGGCTTGGATGGAAATTGGCATTCAAGCCGGGTGGGTAATGTTCCAGGTCATCAGGATCGAGTACCAAGACGTGGGTAAAATCGTAATCAACATTACCGGCGCTATCGGTCACTTTTAATGTTTCCATGTAGCTGCCCGGCTGGGGATAGGCTTTTGCGTATTGCGCTCCCGTTGCTGTAGAACCGTCATCGAATTGCCACTCATAGTGTAATTCATTATGAGCACTCCAGGATCGAGTGCCATCAAGTGTTGTCTCCTGTCCGGCGACGATGAAATGGCCGGGGCGTGCGTTGGCGATGATTTCCAACTTCTCATCTCGAATACAGATTTCGCGCATAATGGCATAACCCGCCTGGGTTCCCCATTCACCAGAAGGCTGGCGACTTTTCATTTCAAAATGGAGGTGTGACCAGCCACCGCTGGCCCCTTCCTTTCCGGCGACGCCGATCCGCATTCCCATTTTAATGAATTTGCCAAGTTGAATGGAGGGGTCAATTTCTTTCAGATGCGAATACCGATAATACCAACCACGACCATCCAATAAATAAACAACATCAGAACGAGGCGCCGTGGGAGCTTCTTTCTCATGCCCTTCCAGAACGTCTTCCCCACGCTGAACGACGAGGGCATCCGTCGCGGCAATGACTTCAACTAATCCTTCGGAAGCTCCAATGTCGAGACCGGAATGATAATAGATCTTTTTGAGGATCGAAGGGCCCCCATCGACTGTTTCGTTATCGAACCAGGTTCGAGTAGCAAGCCAATCTTGTTTAACCGGATAAATCATCGTGCCGGGTTGGACGAGCGGAGAATCGACCGGCCAAATTCGGAATCGGGCATCTTTCTTCAGTCCCCAAAAGGTGGGCGTTCCATTGCTATTGAGCCCTTTCGTGACTGTGCAATCGATTTTGACTGCACCAACTGGTTGAGGAAGCAGATAACATCCCCCTTTAAGGGCGATTTCCTCTCCGTTCACTTCAAGTTTCAGATCACTACTACGAACAGCCAGTCGAACTGGATCGCGATGTTCCTTCAGCTCCAATAATTTGACCGTCGCCGATGAACCATCACAGAGAGTCACCGTCACTTCTTCCCCCACATTCAGGTCGACCACCCGCACGAGCGGTTCAATAGGTTTCAGTTCCTCTGCGAGAGCGAACGTGACCGATGACACGAGGAATAGCGAGGCTGCGAACAGACGGAACATGTGGAAAACCTTGTCTAGGATTTCAGAGGACTACTTATCGAGACGCGCGTCGAGTTCGGATAACTTGAGTCGAACACTCACGATGTAAGGGGCTTCCCCTTCGGTCCAGTGTCCATAAGTGGTCAGCACGAAAGTCCCATCCGGTAACAGGATATTTCCTGGATAGGAGCAATCGGCTCCTTTGGTGTTGTCCATCAGGCGAATGCGGTACTGGCCTTCCCGGCCTTCGACAATGTCTTCGTAGGTTCCCACCCAGGCGACCCAGTCTCCTTTGGTCGGGCTCTCTCGAGTGGTGTCACGGAAGGAAATGAGCAGTCTTCCATCATTAGCATACTGGGCTTGATGGCGGTCCCCGGTTAGAGCGCCGGGAAGTTCCCGCGGTTCGCTCCAGGTTTCTCCTTCATCATCAGAGAAGATAACGTAGCCGTTATGTTTTCGACTGTTCTCACGAACAAGAACGGCAAGTTGATTTCCATCGGGCGAACGGATGATTCCCGGTTCGCAGAGATGAGCTTCCGGCAGAAAAGCGATCTCCTCCGGTTGACTCCAGGTGAGCCCACCATCGGAAGAGAGCGATTTATACACATGGAATTCAATCGGTTTTTTCTGTTTGCTGTCTTCGCGGATATACCTGCCGTCGTCATGGAACAATGTCATATACTGACCATCCTTGAGACGAACTAAATCCGCCATCGCCACGATGCCTCCGAAATCTCCAATCGGTTCCAGGGGAGACCAGGTTTGGCCGTCATCTTCCGAGACGGCCATCCGAATTGGATATAACCCGGAAAACATGATTAGTCGTTTGACTCCTTCAGGATCAATCACTCGGTAGATCGTCGGGACCTCTTTGGAGGTTGACCAGTTTTCAGGAACGGGCAAACGTTCTGACCAGGTTAATCCACCATCATCGGACCGTTTCATCACAATCGCCCCGCGACCGTGTCCTTTAGGGTACACAATTATGATTGTTTTTTTGTCTTCGAGGAGTACTGTTGTGGGATGTCCGAGATATTGTCCTTGTTCCTGATCAACGATGATCTGCCGGTCGGTTTCCTGGGAGATATCAATAATGGGGATGTTATAACCCGGCGAGACCGGCTCTGCCGCAGAAATTGAAGATGGGAGCGCAACCAGAGCAAGCACAAGCAGGCTCCAGCATGAGTAATTTCTGTGAAGGTTCAACATAAATGCCTCGTTTATTTCGATGGTATTCGGCGTGGATTGGGCAGAATTAGGCCCCATCCTGAAACCGGGTTGTGGCTGCTCTTCAATCCGAAAAAAAGAGGGAATGTGACTCAGCCAGTGGGTTTCAGGATCGCTTGGATTACTTTCAACTCTAAACGTTGTCGGGGGCAACAGCAACCAACCAGTTCAGATTAGCGGCCCGTCTGCGCACATCCTCTCCTCGTCCCCGCTTGCTGAATAGTTCCGAACTGATTACAACGAGAGAAATTGATTTCCCGATTTGTGCCATCACTCACAAGGATGCTTTTATTCGATGCCACTGGATCCGCAGGCTGACGATTTTTTACAGAAGTTCAACAAGTTAAATCTCCCTCCGCTGGCAGAAATGTCACTGGACCGTCTACGGGGGATGGTGCTTCCGGCGACGGGAGATTTGGAACCCGTTTCTCGCATCGAAAATCTGGAAATTCCCGGTCCCCACGGTGAAATTCCGATTCGCATCTATTATCCCCACCTCTCCGAGCTGGAACCCCCCCGGTCGGCCATCACTTATTTTCACGGGGGAGGCTGGGTGACGGGGAATCTCGACGCGTATGATCATCTCTGCTGCGCCACCTGTCATCGAGCCGAAAGCATTGTCATCTCCGTCCAATACCGTTGTGCTCCGGAACACCCTTTCCCGCTACCCTTGGATGATGTTTATACGGCGACCGCCTGGGTAGCCGCTCACCTCGGTGGGTGGGACATACCTTCAGATAAACTGATCGTCATGGGGGACAGTGCTGGTGGTAATCTCGCTGCGGCAGTTTGCCTCAAAGCACGAGAATCTGGAGAACCTGAAGTCGGGTACCAGATTCTGATCTACCCGATCACCGACTACAATTTGCAGACAGTTTCCTATCGAGAGAACGCGGAAGGGTACATGCTCACACGGGATTCAATGGCCTGGTTCTGGGAACAGTATGTCCCCGAAGAACTTGACCGGCACGATCCCCTTGTTTCTCCGCTACGCGCTGACGATTTGAAAGACCTGCCTCCCGCTTACATCCTCACTTGTGAATTTGATCCCCTGCGAGACGAAGGAATTGCGTACGGACGTAAACTGCAGGAACAAGGTGTGCCGGTTCAATTTGTGCATTGCCCGGGAATGATTCACGGTTTCTTTCGCCGTGTTGATATCTTCGATCTCTCGCTGGAAAAAGTGCAGGAAATTGCCGATTTGATTCACGAACTTTGACTGGCTTTAATCGCCTCTTTCTGAAAGTTGTCTGATGCATGTCGGTATCCTCAGTCATCCTGAAAGCTGGTACTATCAGGAACTGTATCGCGCTTTTACGGAAGCGGAACATCAGGTTTTTCTGCTCGATTTCCATCAACTTTCGGCAGGAATTCGACAGGAAGAAGTTTCGTTCAACGGTGGATCAGATCCCGATGTCAATCTGTTAGATCTGGATGCGATAATCGTTCGTTCGATGCCGGTTGGTTCATTAGAGCAAGTTGTTTGGCGAATGGATTTGCTCTCGCGGTTGGAACAACAAGGGGTGCGAATTCTCAATTCACCGAAAGGGCTGGAGTGCGCCATCGATAAATATTTAACGACCGCGCGACTGATGTCCGCTGGCTTACCGGTCCCGGCGACTAAAATCTGCGAATCAACTGGTCAAGCGATGGTCGCGTTCGAACAATTGGGGAGTGATGTGGTGGTCAAACCGATGTTCGGTTCAGAAGGACGAGGGATTCTGCGTCTGTCCGATCCCGACTTGGCCTGGCGAACCTTCCGCACATTAGAGGCGACCGCGTCGGTCCTCTATCTCCAGAAATTCATTCAGCATGAGGGGGCCGATATTCGTGGTCTCGTCTTAAACGGACGTTTGATCGGGGGAATGAAACGGTTGGCTGGCCAAAACTTCCGCACCAACATTTCGGGGGACGGAACACCAACTTTTTATGAGTTGTCCACATACGAGGAACAGCTCTGTTTACAGGCCGCAGAAGTTGTCGGAGTCGATTTTGCGGGGGTCGACCTATTGTACGACATCGCGACCGGGGAACCCTACGTGCTCGAAGTCAATGGGGTCCCAGGTTGGCGTGCGCTGGAACAGGTAAACCAACTCAATATCGCTAATATATTTGTTGAAGAACTATCACGCATGATTTCCCACTGATTTTTTGCTCCAGCACGGTTTTCGACTTCTTCCTGGGCTCACACTAATTAGAGCCAGTTTCAAAACCTCTTAAGTATAGTGAACAGACAAGCGAGTTGCACGAAGCCGTGATACAGATGCGCGT
>JAGQQC010000332.1 GCA_020426395.1 Planctomycetaceae bacterium | reverse complement strand
CACCTCCCAAACCGAACTTGCCGATTTCGAGTCCGCGTAATGCTTTCTGTAGCGACTCTTTGAAGGTCCGACCAATCGCCATCGTTTCCCCGACCGACTTCATTTGCACGCTCAAGGTCGGATCGGCATCGGGGAATTTTTCGAAGGTCCAACGGGGGATCTTGGTGACGACATAATCAATCGTCGGCTCGAAACAGGCCATCGTTTCGCGAGTGATGTCGTTGGGGATTTCATCGAGCGTATAACCGACCGCCAGTTTCGCGGCAATCTTCGCAATCGGGAAACCAGTCGCCTTGGAAGCAAGTGCGGAAGAACGGCTGACGCGCGGGTTCATCTCGATGACTACCATTCGGCCATCTTTCGGATTGATGGCGAACTGCACGTTCGAGCCCCCCGTCTCGACGCCGATCTCCCGCATCACGGCGATCGTCGCATCCCGCATCTGTTGATACTCGCGGTCGGTCAATGTCTGCGCGGGAGCAACGGTGATGCTGTCCCCAGTATGGACACCCATCGGGTCCAGGTTCTCGATGGCGCAGATGATGACGACGTTATCCGCGTTGTCGCGCATCACTTCCATCTCGAACTCTTTCCAACCGATGATCGATTCTTCGAGCAGAATCTGATTCACGGGGGAAAGTTTGAGACCGTTACGGATTTTTTCTTCGAACTCTTCGCGGTTGTAGGCGATGCCGCCGCCTGTTCCGCCGAGGGTGTAACTGGGGCGAATGATACAGGGGAGACCGATTTCATCGAGGGCGTCGCGGGCTTCCTGCATATTGTTGATGACGAAGCTCTTCGGCAGGTCGAGTCCGATTTTGATCATCGCTTCTTTGAACGAATCGCGGCCTTCCGCCTTGGCGATCACATCCTGACGGGCCCCGATCATCTCGACACCCAGCTCTTCCAGAATCCCCCGCTTGGCGAGGTCCATCGCCGTGTTCAGCCCGGTCTGACCACCAAGCGTGGGGAGCAAGGCGTCCGGCTTTTCTTTCTCGAGGATTTTCTGGACGTACTGCCAGTTGATCGGCTCGATGTAGGTCCGGTCGGCGGTTTCGGGGTCGGTCATGATCGTCGCCGGGTTACTGTTCACCAGCACGACTTCATAACCCTCTTCCCGGAGTGCCTTACACGCCTGGGTTCCGGAATAATCGAATTCACACGCCTGACCAATAACAATCGGCCCGGAGCCGATGATCATGATTTTATGAATGTCTTCTCGTTTCGGCACGACAGTCCCAGTTCAATCGCAAGTACGTTTTTAAGTTGTCCTGAAACCCTCTGATGGGTCACACGGATCCCACTTTTGCGGACTGAAGAACAGCCACAACCGGTTATTCAGGACAGGGTTACAAAAACCTCCCGTCCGATCAGCACGAGTCCCGGCTGGAGCAAAAGCAACGATTGCGGAACTGTTCTGACTGATTTGCGCAGCCTCACCGCAGAGAAATAAGAGGAGAAAAACCCGGCCTCCGCCGCGACGCGCGCAAATTTCTACAAAGTTAACACGATCCCCGGGATTATCAAGATTGCGGGGGAATGTTGCGCGGGGAAAATTCGAGATCGGAGAGAGGGGTGCAGAGCAAAATAGCCGTGTGGTGTTACAGATGGCGGAAAGATCACCAAGATTCCATCTTGAACAAACGTCCTTCAGTACCTTCGTCATGAAGTTTTAGTACTATTTCGTCCGCTTCGAATTCAAAACGAGTTCCATCTGGTTCTAACGGTAAGTCTGAGTCGATAACAGTCAGAATCTGCTGAATCCCGGTATCGCCCAGTTCTCGAAGCACCTCAATCATGTTGCGTTTCAATCGGACATCCAAGCCCTCAAGCAAACCATCAAGAAAAACGAATCTAATGAATTTATTATCCAAGAGTACGTGTGTGACCGCTAAGTCATATGCCGCACACAGAGTCTGCTTAAAGCTTTTCCCTTCGTCTTCGCTTGTCGAATGATCAGAATCATCCAAATAAGAGGCTTCAAAATCGATGTTTCCTTCGTTATTGATGCGTGTGGAAATCATCGCTTTGTGACCGATAAGCCTTTCACAAAGTTCCGTGATCTCCGTTCGTATCTTTACATATCGACTCGACTTGTCTGCACCGCAAGAATCAATGTTTTGTTGCAGCAGTTCTATTTGATCTTCTCGGTCGCGTTTGAGAGTACGCAAGGCTTCCGCTTTCTTCCTTATGCCCAACAACGCGTCGCTCTTTCTTTGCAAACTGCCTAAGTCATCGCGAAGTTCGATCAATTCTTTCGTCATCTCTTGATACTTTGAAATCGCTTCCGAGTTACCAAGAAAGCTTAACTCTTCTTGTCTTCGACTATTAAAGTGGTTGAGTTTTTTATTAATTCCAGTAAGACGTTCGTTGAGTTGTTCGAGTTCTGCCCTCAAATACTGTATGCGTTCTTCTGAAATCTCCCGGTTAAAACGAATAAGATCGTCGAACTGTTTTTTCAATTGTTCCGGAAAGACCAATCCTGCTTCTTCGAACAGTTTTTTTGCGACCGAGGGTTGAAATTGAATTCGTTCGGCCTGTAAAGAATCCAAAATTCTCTTTTGGGTTCTCGTCAAGGTATACCGAAGGTTATTGAGCGTGGCTATTTTTTCATCGATTTCGTTCACAAGTTCTTCGTTGACTCGAGAATCCTGAATTGCAAAATCAAAGTCGTTGATCGATTTCTCGATCACTTCAATAGCCTTTGCTTTAATTTCAATGAGCCCGCGAGTTTGGTCCAAATCGGCATCAGTCCCACCCAGTTCGTAACGCAATGTTTTAATTTCATGTTTCAATTCTTCGCATTCTTCATAGAGTTGATATCCCCGTTCAATCAACTTCGAATCAAATCCCAAGATATGAGCAACATACGGTTTCCACTCAGAATGCTTTCCCATATGCTTCGAGAGTTGAAAGACATCTGAAAAATCCTTTTGAGTACGCAAAGCATAGCCGACTGGGATTCTGAAATCCCAAGGTTTCACCGCGTCTAAATCAAGAATGCCATCCAGTAATTGTTTACCCGCGTCGAACGCAACATTCTCGTGGTCCCATTCATACGAATCAGCGATGGAAAAATCTTGCCATCGCTTCTCGTGTCTCTTGAAAGAAAGTTTCGATTGAGTGGAAACTGCGCGTCGTATTGTAACGTAATCGCCATTGAGGGTTTCGATTTCGAGAAAGAATTCAAATTCTTTGAAAAGTTCTTCATGCTTGTAAAGAAAAAAGCTATTGCCTTGTTTTTTCTTGCACAAACAGAAATCGATTAAACGAGCTAAAGTTGTTTTCCCCAAGTTATGGGTTGTTAGTTTTCTATTCTCAGGTAAACGAATCTCGCCCAGCACCACATTCAAACCTCGATGAAACCTGATGGGTGAAAAGACGTCAGACTTGTTCGAATAAAGATGACTCAATCGCATGACTATCTTCCAATGTACTCGAACGTATCGTTCTTCTTTCGATACTCGACTACTCCCAGCAGAAAAAGTAGATTGAGTGCGGGTAAATAAAGAGTCTCCGCATCAGGCTCTTGGCTTTTCAAGAACACTCGTAGATCATCAAATCTTACGGAGCGGCTCTTACGCAATCGTTTCAGCATAATTGTGGCCGCCGAAATGACGGTCTTATCTGGGTGAGCGTGCTTGTTAGGTCTGATCATTGTCTCTGTTTCCAATGTCGCAACTACAATACATATAGTAAATAACAGCACGCGTAAGATTCTTATTCTTTCTAAGATCGAAATCTCGATTAAACAATCGACAAATCAGCGTCTCAAGAAGTCTCTCATATGGCGTGTCCAAATCACGCCACGCATCAAGTTTCGCTTCAAGCTCTGATGCTGTCGTTTCGTAAAGATTAACATATGCTTGGTTTTGTGGATGTCCCAAAAAATTTCTGATTTCGGGGAAACTGACCATCTTTGGGCGAATTTGCTTCTTGAAATATTCCTCCCTCAAATTATTCAATTCATTTTTTTCCTCGACTGAAACTCGTTTCTCTGGAGGAGGGTTTTCTCCTTCCATCATCTCATCTAGTTCTTGCTTGTACTCCGCCAACTTTGTGATAACTTCAGCCAAATCTGTAGGGTCAATATCTGCCGGTGATTTGGCAGGGTTCAAATCTGCACGTTCTAGGCATTTTGGATATCTTTTAAGCAATCGATCCAGCTCGCTACTGTCGAAGAGTCGAATGCAATCAGATGACAATCCTGTATTTTCTGAAATACCTTTTCTAATGATCGGCTCTGTCACCCCTGTAAGATTACGATTGGCGAAGAGCATGTAATATTCTAGCTCCTTTGCTTCGAAGAGTGATTTAATTCGTTCACACTCTTGAGCAATTTTTGAACTGTCGTTGCCCCAAAAGTCACTTTCTGAAAACGAAGCATTCAACTTATCTGTATGCTTTGCCTGAATCACAATTTTCCCATGCCATGGAGAATTGTCGTTCGGATAGCATTTGGCTTTTCCTTCAAATCGTGCATCTCGCCCACCGTCTTTTCCAGGGACGAAGCCTTGCACGCCATTTCCTAGGAGTTCTACGCAAATTTCAATTACCAGTTCTTCGAACTGCAAGAAACTTAAATCGTGGTAGAATATCTTCATACGGCACCTGTTGAGCTGGCAAACACCTGTACGTTACCACACTGTCTTTTGGTATTCAAGTAGCTCTTTCAACAACCGCTCCGTAAACACCAGACAATCCCCCGCCCCCGGTTCCACCGGCACCAGTTCCTTCTGCAACCGCGTCATCAACTCCTCCAACCCTTCCCCCGTCACCGATGAAACGCACAGGGGATCAAGTTTCGCCAGTTCTTCCACCGGTTCGCCCAAGTCGCATTTGTGGGCGATGATGATTTTGGCGGTGGGCATATTAATGAGTTCGCGGTCTTCATCAGTCAGCGGCTCTGTGACGTCGAAGAGGAGTAAACCAAGGTCGGCCTGATTGAGGGCCGCGCGGGCGCGGGTGATGCCGGCGGTTTCGAGGGCGTCGTCTGTGAGACGCAAACCGGCCGTGTCGGTCAGGTTGACTGGCCAGCCGTTGAAGGCGGTTTCCGTACTGACTGCGTCGCGGGTGGTGCCCGGTTGGTCGTAGACGATCGCGCGGTCGTATCCGACGAGCGCGTTGATCAAGCTCGACTTGCCCACGTTCGGGCGCCCGGCCAGGACGACCTGGAACGGTTCGGTCAGATGGCGACCGAGCCGGTAGCTGTGACGGAGCCGTTCGAGGCGGACCAATAACTGTTCTCGATCCCCCCCCGTGCCTGCCGCAAGTTGATCGAGTTCCGTGGTGATTTCGGCAATCTCCCGTTTCAAATTTTCCGCCGACCGCACCAGCAACGTCGCCGTCTTCGCCGTGCGAGCGCTGGCGAGAGCAACGTTAAGTTCCGCCTCAAGCGTGGTCATCGTCCCCGCTTGATACTCCTGCC
>JAGQQC010000331.1 GCA_020426395.1 Planctomycetaceae bacterium | reverse complement strand
CTCCTGGCTGGGAAGCAACTCTTGGGTTTGACGAAAACTTGACAGCCGAAGTCATTGAAGGTGAAACCACCGTGATGCCCGACTTCGCAAACACTACAGAAGCGATCTCTGGAGTCAGCGGTACTGTTTATCATGACATCAACGGAAATGGCATCAAAGATGTCAGCGAACCTGGTCTTCAAGGATGGCAGGTCTATGTCGACCTGAACACCAATAATGTGCTTGACGCGGGAGAACCATTCGCCACAACGAATGCCAGTGGTAATTACTCTATTCTCGGCCTTGAACCTGGTACGCACCGCGTTACTGAAGTGAGAGCTTCGACTTATTTCTCAACAAATCCATCAACGGGTTACCGTGCTGTGACCACCACAGATGGTGAAACCACAAGCAACGTCAATTTCGGCAACAAGCTGCGTACTGACGGTGCCATCGGTGGTGTAATCTATGTCGACCGCGATGAAGATGGAATCCGTGATCCGGGTGAAGAAGGGCTGTCGGGTATTACCGTCTTTCTCGACTTGGATAGTGACGGAGTACTTGATGTGGGCGAACCTAGCGTCGTCACCGGGGAAGACTTGTTCTACACCCCGGATGTTGATGAAGCAGGGCGATATCGCTTCGACCATCTCGCTGGAGGAACCTATATTGTTCGGCACATCGTTCCGGACGAACTCAGTTCCACCCCCACAACAGAGCGGGAACATTCCATTGAACTGGAGCCTGGTGAAGATCGCGATGATGTTCATAGTGGTGCCCGTTATCGACCGAGTGAAATTCACGGCGTAAAATTTGAAGATATCAACGGTAATGGAATACGTGACGCAGGTGAGCCCGGTATCGAAGGGGTCACTATTTACATCGACCTCGATCGGGACGACATACTTGATCCTGGCGAACCCACCACACTCACCGGTCCCGATGGATCCTACTCGTTTGGTGATCTTGAAACCGATTCTTATGTCGTTCGGGAAATTATTCCGGAAGGTTACATCCAGACCTTCCCCGATGTTCCCACGGGAATTTTGTGGCCCGAGGGTGTGAGTAACCCCGCCGTGGGAAATGTCACTCCTGAATTGATAGAAGTCTCGCTGGCTAAAGGGGAAACTCACACGGAGACAGTAAGCCTGACGTTACCCACCACGGGGGCGCTGACCAACATGGTTGATGTCTTCCTGCTCTTTGATGACACGGGAAGTTTCACAGCCAACAGCCCGATTGTGCGGGCCGCTTTTCCCAATATCATTGCTGAATTACAAACCCGATTACCGGGAATCGATCTCGGTTTTGGGGTAGGGCGTCTGGAAGAATATGGCAATTTCGCTGCTGAATATGCCACGGGCCGTCCGTTTGTCTTGAATCAGCCGATCGTTGCTTCCGACGTCGCTGGTTTTGCGGCTTCCATTCAGGCGGCACTTGATCATGTCGCACCGGGCTACGGTGGAGACCGCCCGGAAACGGTGATTGAAGCGTTATATCAGTTAGTCACGGGGGCCGGATTTGATGGTAATAACAACGGCTCCGTTCTCGACAGCGGCCCGGCTGGATTATATTCAACGCAGGTCAGTCCGGGAACCAGTGGTGACGTTCCGTCGTTCGCTTCCTTTGTCGCCGATTTGGCAAACGGTGGACTTCCCGCATCTGGTGCGGTCGGGGGAGCCGGCTTCCGAGCAGGTGCGTTACCGATCATCATTACTGCAACGGATACCGGCTTCGCTTATCAGGCGAATGGTGATACCAACATCGTGGGACTGGATGGCCTCACACTACCAGTTTCTGCCATCGGCTATAACGGTCGCGGTACGACGCCCTTTTCGAGCGGAGCCGGTATCCAGGAAACAGTGACAGCCTTGAATGCACTGGGTGCACTCGTCATTGGCCTCGGCACGAATGATTCCGCCGTAACCGACCCACGGATTGGATTGGAGTCTTTGGCAAGCTTGACCGGGGCTATCAACAGAACGGCGACTTCCATCACAAACGGTACCCCTGATCCCATCGATCCAGGCGATCCGTTTTACTTCAAAATCGGTTCCGGTGGAGATCCACTGGTTGGCAATATCGCGGACGGCATTGTGGCCGCGATTGATGGTGCGGTGACCTCCGTGAATGTGAATGTCACCCTGCGATCATCCGATCCGCGAGTGCATATCGATTTCACCCCTGGGGTGATCAATGGCTTGGGTTCCGGTGACACGGCAACCTTTGATGTGACCTTCACTGGCGATGGCCGGCCCCATCGGTTCGATCTGCAATTCGTCCGCGAAGGTACCAACGTTGTGCTGGGCTCTATCCCGGTTGTGCTTGGAACTCCGATCGAGGGCGAGGACTATGAATACGAAGACTGTGAAGACGGAGAGATCAGTCACGAGATCAATTTTGGAAACCAGAAGATCGCAACACCTCCAGACTTACCCTATCAGGAAGATCTTACGGACGGTGTAGCGGATCAGATTATCTACTACGGCGGCACACGCTGGGATATCTCGCAGGTTGGCGGAAACAACAAACTCTTCTTTCACGGAACCGGCAACTTCGGATTGGGTGTTGCCTTACTGGATAACCAGTCTCCGCTGCCAACGAAGTTCGAGTTCGCTGCGGATATTGCCAGCTATCAGGGAGCCGGCTTGTGGAACGATAGCTTTCTCGTGTTCGACTATCAGGGACCCAACGACTTCAAGTACGCCGGCATGTTTACTGGTCAGGACGAATGGATCATTGGTCATTACCAGGGTAACTGGGGGAACCGTCTGGCGACCGCCCCTCGAGAACTCTACACCAATACTGAATACACGCTGCACTTGAAGCTCGACGGTGATCATGTCGGCCTGTTCGTCAACGGATTGCCCGTTGCTGATGCAACGTTCACCAGCGGTATCGGCAACGGCAAAGTAGGGATGGCGGGGTACAACTCACGCACCAGCTTCGACAATATCTCGATCGATACGACAGTCGATTCAGGTAAACCTGAGGAGTTGCCGTACTCAAACGATTTCGAAACCCAGACTGCCCCCCGTCTTTATTACTTCAACGGATTCTCCTGGGGATTTACGAACGGGGCAGATAAACATCTCCGTTCGAACACGTCCTACCTGACGAATCCAGTTCGACATCTCGCAACAGCTTACTTCCCGCTGGATCAAACGACGGCTCCGGCCAACATTGACATCGCAGCGAGAATCTCTTCGAAAAATGGCGTTTCCGTAGAAAATAACGGGTACATCATTTTTGATTATCACCATGAACAGGACTTCAAATACGCTGGTTACGATGCGAATACGAACCAGTGGTTGATCGGTCACTTTCAGGGTGACTGGACCGATGTTAAAGCGATGGTCGACTGGGACGACACCGCTCGCACGATCAATATGAACCAATGGTATTCACTGAATGTCGCTCTGAACGGCACAAGTGTCTCATTGACAGTTGATGGTGAAGCGATTGCCTCATACGATTTCGGCACCGCGCTGAATCAGGGTGGCATTGGCCTGGCTCAGTACAATGCGTTCACCTGGTTCGATGATTTCAGCATCACGGATGCGACACCTTCGCTGGCCCCTCTCTTCAGTCCAGTGGTGGAATCAACCGGCCTCGCTGCTTCCAGTCTGGCTGAGAGTACAGTTCTTCCCATCGATACGACAATTACTGATGCTCTCGGTATCGAGTTGAAAGGTTCCACAACCTCAGACTTTGATATTTCGGTCGACGTCCAGACATTTGACAGTTTGGGTGATGCTCAAAACGGATTTATCATCTTCGATTATAAAAATCCTAATGACTTCAAATACGCCGGTCTGTTCGCAGGCCATAACCAATGGTTAATCGGCCACTATCAGGGTAACTGGGGCAACCGAATCGCTCAGGTCGATTGGGACGCCCTCGGCCGCTCGATCAATGCCGGTCAAACTTATCACCTGCAGGTCGAAGTTATTGGGACTGACGTTCGATTAATCGCTGATGGTGAAGAAATTCTCTCCGCCACATTCGAATCGGATGTTAGCGTCGGCTCTGTCGGAGTGGCCGCTGAGAACGCCCATACCGAATTCAGCAATTTCAATCTCAACCCGATCACTTCCAGTTCAGCTACACTGGACACGGTCTTCACAGACTGGAGTACGTTATCAAGTGATTTACTCATCTGAGATTAATTTGAATCGATAAATTCCTCCCGGAATAAAGCCCTTCGGAAATTGTACCGAGGGGCTTTTTTTATGGAGGTTTAGAAGCTATCTGAGGGAGTAGTTCGATCTCCATTTATGATATGCTGACAGGAAAGACCAAACCTTCAACAGCTCCATCAAGAACGCTTTCCAAAGAGATCTTGATCAGAATATCAGGGTGTGCTGATGTGGCTCAGATTGCAGATTGATATAGGTTTTCGCGAGATCAGTCGTGGATTGGTTGGCGCACTTTTCCCCGGAAAACACAGCCAGATTCAGAAAAAACTGGAATCGTTCTGGTCGGATGGCCAAGACGATGCTCTTGCCGCACTCTCTGTCAGAAGTAGTTTCGATCTACTTCTCCAGGCATTAAATCTACCGGAAGGTTCCGAAGTTCTATTTACGGCAATCACCCTACGAGACATGACCTACATTGCGGAAGCGCACGGGCTTGTCCCCGTTCCTGTTGACGTAACGGGAAGTGATTTCCAGATTGACCTTACATCCTTGCGAACGGCAATCAGTCCCAAATCGAAAGTACTCGTGATTGCCCATTTGTTTGGAGCGATCCCTGACCTGCAGGAAGTATTGAATATCGCACGTGAACACGATCTGTACGTCATCGAAGACTGTGCCCAAGCCTGGTTTAACAAGGATTGGCGAGGAACGCCTGGAACCGATGCTAGCCTATTCAGCTTTGGCGCAATCAAAACTGCCACCGCAGCCGGAGGAGCTTTATGTCGTGTTCGGGATCCGCATATTTTAGAAAGAATGCGTACGGTACAAAACCAGGAACCAATTCAATCGAACAGACGTTTTTCACTAAAATTACTTCAATTCAGTTGCCTGAAAATAATTTCATACCCGATCCTGTTCGGTCTCCTTGTCCGATTTTGGCAATGGCGTGGAAAGAACTTCGAGGATCTCCTCAGTAAGCTGCTCCGAGGTTTCCCACCGGACAATCTGCTGGAACGCATCCGTCAGCAACCGTCAAAAGGATTACTCAGATTTTTACACTATCGCCAGGCAAATTATGACGGCAATCGAATCCAGCGACGCATTAAGAACGCCCAACAGATCATGATACAACTTAATTTGTTTCGATTACAATCTGAGCTAGACACGACTCAACATTCCTTCTGGCTGTTTCCGTATCTCACCGATCGGCCCGTTGAATTGATTCAGCATCTACGCCAGCACGGGTTTGACACTACCCAACGCGGACGGATGATTGTTGTTGCTCCACCCGATGATCGTCCTGAATGTACCTGCCCCCAAG
>JAGQQC010000330.1 GCA_020426395.1 Planctomycetaceae bacterium | reverse complement strand
GTAATGACGGCTTTATTGACTTTATGTCCGAGATAGCTCTCCGCCGCTTCTTTCAATTTCCGCAACACGAGCGCGGAAATCTCAGGAGGCGTATAGTCTTTCCCGTTGGCATGCACCTTCACATAGTCGGAAGCGCCACCAATCACTTTATAAGGAACGATTTTTTCTTCGTTTTCGACCTCGTTGTGGCGACGTCCCATAAAACGTTTGATGGAGTAGACCGTATTCCCCGGATTAGTTACCGCCTGACGTTTCGCCGGCTCTCCAACTAAGGTTTCCCCTTTTTCGGTAAACGCAACAACGCTGGGAGTAATCCGGTTGCCTTCGAGGTTGGCGATCACGCGGGGCTCGCCCCCTTCCATCAATGAGACAACCGAGTTGGTGGTACCCAGGTCAATTCCGATCACCTTTTCACCCTCGACAGCCATAATACTTCTCCTTTCAATCTGACCAGTCTGTCTTCAACCCGCTTCCAGTGTTAACCTTCGCAGCCAAGACTTTCTGCAGATCAGTCCACAATACTTATGTTTGAACGCACTACTGTTCGTATTTCAATCAAATTTTCACCCCTCTCGGACAGTCCCGGAGGAGACGTACTATGCATTGGCAAAACCTGTGCCAAGGACTTAAAACAAAAACAATTACAGTAAATCACTTCTATTGAATGACTTACGAGAAACCTCTCATCATCCCCACAATATCAAAATGCCATATTGGCACCCACCCTACAAGAACAGCGACTAAAGCAGTGTGTCATATTGGCAGTTTTAGATCATTTCCTTTAATGCTTACCCGAACAAGAGCTGGCGGCCCTGAAAATAAGCTTCAGAGACAACAAACAGGCCTGAGTCGCCACTCTGGGCTGCTTGACATTCATCATAGGCCTCTGTACAAAGTCAGTAACAATTTAACACCTTGTCGGGCCCTCTTTTCCAGCGATCAATTATCTCGATCCAGTTTGATGTATGGTCTTCGCTTCTGACTGATTACCTTCCGAAGACCTCTCCAACGTCGATCAAGAACCAGCCCGGCACTCAGCACATAAAGTCTTACAAATTAAGCACTTGAAACAAACAACTTATAGATAGGCTGTGGGAACACCGTTCTGTGGCGCGGACCATGATTCCAAACACATAGAACCACAAGCGGCAACATCTTCATCCCAAACTCTTGTGAACAATAGGCTTACGAAATCAGAACGCCACCTGCTCCAGCCCCGGGAGTAATCATGCTGCTTTCTGTCATTTCCAAGCAATTAATGGAACGCATCCATGGCCAAGAAGTCGTCGCCTGGTAAGAAGAAACGTTCAACACCCACCACCCGCAAACCGGTGAAAAAGAAGGTGAAAAAAGTCGTTCCGCGCAAAGCCCCCGCTAATGCGGATGCCGATTTGAAGCGGATTGACAAGGAACTCATCAAGCTGATGAGTAACCGAATCTCGCTGTTAATGAAGCTGAAAGCCAAAGAGCCTGACGGAAACTCGGTTCAGTCAAACTTCAGATCAGAGGATGCCCTCTGGGAACAGCTCGAAAAACTGAATTCCAATGGTGCGATTTCCAATATCGCCCTGCGTGGAATTTTCCGCATCCTGCTGAGCGAATCTCGCCGCGGTATGCATATGCCTCGCGTTTCCTACCTGGGACCTTCCTACAGCTTTACGCATCTTGCTGCAATGGAGCGATTTGGGGAGAACACCGATCTCGTTCCCGTGAACACGATTGCCGCCGTCTTTGAATCCGTAAACCGGGGCCATGCCGATTACGGTGTTGTACCGATTGAAAACAGCACCGATGGCCGTGTCGTTGATACGCTGGATATGTTTACTCGCCTGCCTTTGAGAATCTGCGGTGAAGTGCAGATCGGGATTCATCACAACCTGTTGGCGAAATGCCCACGCAGTGAAATCACCGAGATTTACAGCAAACCACAAGCTTTTTCTCAATGTCGCGAGTGGTTGGCGAAAAACATGCCTCAAGCCCGATTGATCGAGGTCACCAGCACTTCGACAGCCGCACAACTTGCCCGAGACAAACATGGAGCCGCCGCCGTTGCCAGTCATCAGGCGGCCTTGGAATACAATCTCGATTTTGTGGCCGAAAATATCGAAGATAACGCCAATAATGTGACCCGGTTTGCGATTATCGGACATGATGACGCAGAACCGACCGGCCGGGACCGGACGGCTCTGTTACTACAGATTCCCCACGAACCTGGTTCTCTGGGGGATGCCCTCGCTGCTTTCAAAAAGCACAAAATCAACCTGACCTGGATTGAATCCTACCCACTCCGGGGATCGGAAGAAGGTTATCTCTTCTTCCTCGATTTTGAAGGGCACGTCAAAGAGGCTCGCATCAAACGGGCCATTGAAGATCTGGAGAAAAAAGCGGTTCGCATGGAAATTCTCGGCTCCTACCCCCGGTGTGAATCCCTGAAATAAGCAGCCAGTCGCTTGCCAAACAGGGATGGGATTGGGATGATACCCCCCTTGCCATCGCCTTCTGAAGAATGATTTCGCGCCCGCTGCTCTGGTGAAATCTCGGCGTCCTTCTTTGAGCAATATCAGGGGTTGAGCAATCCCAGGGATTCTCCTCGCCAGGCGACACCTTTACATAATTACATCATTTATTGACCTGAAACAGAGAAATACAGAAGAAAGACTGAACCCATGCGGAAACTGGTTGCGGCTGGTAACTGGAAAATGAATACGGATCTGAAATCTGCCGCGGCTCTCGCTGAAGCGCTAGCCCAAAAGGTACAGCAAGAGTCCAGCATTGAAGTCGTACTCTGCCCTCCCTTTCCCTACTTAACGACGGTGAAGGAAAAGATTTCCGGATCATCGATCAAACTGGGTGCCCAGAACTGTTATCACGAAGCCGAAGGAGCCTTCACAGGCGAGACTTCCGTCGGAATGTTGCAGGACACTGGTTGTGATTGGGTCATCCTGGGTCATAGCGAACGACGACACGTGATGGGGGAAACGGACGAGGATATCAACAAGAAAGTCGTCGCTGCACTGGATAAAGGCCTGGGCGTCATTCTTTGTGTGGGTGAGTTGCTCGAAGAACGACAGGCTGACAAAACCAACGATGTTCTGGAAACCCAGATGAAGGGGGGATTACAGGGAATCTCAGCAGAGGGACTCAAAAACGTAATCATCGCCTACGAACCCGTATGGGCAATCGGAACGGGAGTTACCGCGACCACCGAAGAAGCGGAATCCGCTCATGATTTCTTGCGGAAATGGCTCTCGACCAACTACAATGCCGACGCTGCAGAATCGATGCAAATTCTGTACGGCGGAAGTGTCAAACCGGACAATGCGGCGGATTTGATGTCACAACCGAATGTCGACGGGGCTCTGGTTGGTGGTGCAAGCCTGAAAGCAGATTCCTTTGGCGGCATCATCGATGCGGCTATCCAGGTATCTAAAGGATAGGCAACTGACAAATCTGTTTCTCTTCGATATCTTTCACTCTCGTTGAATTCAATTACCGGCCAATTATGTAACCGGTTTCTCCCCTTCACTACCTAATACAGTTTTTCTTTGTTCGGCACAGGAAGCTGCCGAAGTAATTTGAGGACCAAAAGTCATGGCTACGTTCCTGATTCTCCTGTTAATTCTGCTCGGTCTGTTTCTGATGCTGATCATTCTGATCCAGAAAGGACGCGGTGGCGGACTGGCGGGAGCCTTCGGTGGTGCAGGTGGACAGAGCGCCTTTGGAACTAAAGCGGGTGATGTCTTTACCCGGATCACCGTCGCTGTGGCCACAGTCTGGATTATTCTGGCTGCGATTACCGGAATGGTGATCAGTGGAGGCTCCAACAAGCAGGGAGATCAGTTCCCCAAACAAAGCACCGAAGTTAGTGCGGGAATTGGAGACGAAGGTTCAACCGATGCCGGTTCCGGGGAAATGACATTGTCTCCCTCCGATTTCCAGTCTGAACTGACAGTCCCTTCAACCACGACCACCGAAGAACCAGCCTCTGAGAATTCTGAATCTGAGCCAGCGGAACCGACTTCAACTGAATCAGAAACCTCTGAAACTCCTCCGGCAGAACCGGAACCGAGCGAAAGCACAACCACACCGCCGGAACAACAATAAAACCTGCGGATCGATGTTCATCTGCCTGTTGCCCTTTTTCCAGTCACTTTTCACACCTGCGGGTCATCTTCAATCTTATTGAAATTCTGATTCCACTCTATTGGAGCCCGCTGCTGTGCTCTTAAGTATGACCGGTTTTGGCGATGCTCGTCTTCAGGAACATTCGATGAATGTTGCTGTCGAGATTCGTTCAGTTAACAATCGGTATTTCAAACTCTCACTGAAATCGCCTGACTCGTATGCCCGTTACGAAGGGGATATTGAACGGGTCGTTCGGGAAGTCATCCGACGCGGAACCGTGCAAATTGCGATCGGCGTTCAACAAATTCGCGCGGAAGCCCGATTTGAATTCTGTGAGGCCGCATTTCAGGAATACTGGAACCAATACCGCAAACTGACCTCTGATCTCCCGGGAGCCGCAGAAGAACAACCTGCTCCCTCTGCCTTTTTTACGTTGCCGGGAATCGTTCAGGAAAAACCTTCTGCAGAAGATGTCTCTAATGAAGAGTGGGAAGTGATCGAAAAATGTTTGCGCATGGCACTAGCCAAGCTGCAAACCTTCCGAGAAAAAGAGGGCGAATCGATTCGGCTCGATTTACAGAATAGTTGTAAAGTTGTTAGCCGGGAACTGGAAACCGTTGAGGAACGGGCTCCGCTGGTGGTTGCAGATTATCGAAACCGGATGCTCACTCGCCTGGAGGAAATTTTTTCTGAGCAGGGAGTGACGATTGAATCAACAGACATCATTCGGGAAGTCGGGATCTTCACAGATCGTTGTGACATCAACGAAGAAATCTCTCGATTGAAATCGCATCTGAACCAGTTTGAATCATTTCTCAACAAAGATGAATCGATGGGACGCAAACTGGAATTCCTGAGCCAGGAAATGTTCCGCGAAGTGAATACGATCGGTTCCAAGGCGAATGATATTACGATCTCTCATGCAGTGGTGGAGATGAAAGCGGCCGTCGAGCGGATTCGGGAAAATCTGCAGAACGCGGAATAATCAATTCCTTCATTCATAGATCACAACTGAACCAGACGTAAAGGAAACAAGACCGGTGACCGGGACACAGGGGGCTTCCCAGGAAGACCCGAAAATTTTGATTCTGTCCGGCCCCAGTGGCAGTGGCAAAACGACGATCGTCAAGCAATTGATGGAACGTCAACCTGTCCGGCTGGTCAAATCAATCTCGGCCACCACTCGCCCTCCCCGGGCTCACGAAGTTGATCAGGTCGATTACTATTTTCTGGATCGTCCGACCTTTGAGGAAAAACTGGAAAAGGATGAGTTCCTGGAACATGCGGAAGTCTTTCAGACTGGTTACCTGTATGGAACCTTAT
>JAGQQC010000032.1 GCA_020426395.1 Planctomycetaceae bacterium | reverse complement strand
GCCAACACTGCTCTCATCGTTGATTTTCCTGATCGGAGCGGTGATCCGGATGCTTTCCAGTACTTTCGCACTAAAGGATACCAGGTCAAAAGTAATGGACTTTATGAGTACGTTGAAGTTCCTTTATCCGAACAAATGAAATTCTATGACAGTTTGCCCGACTACCCCGCTCCGAAATTGATGGCGCTCGATGCGCAGACAGGTGAGATGAAATGGATTGAAGTCATTCCGAACGGATATTCGAACTCATTTCTATCACCGGAGGGTCAGCGTCTTACTCCCGATCGTCGTTATCTCATCATGTCGAACAGTAGCTCTTCTGCATTTATGTTTTTCGATGTGCATGAGCAGAAAGTCGCCGGAGCGATTATTCCAGCATTGAAAGAGGGAGCAAGTCGCCTAACTACAAAGCAGTGGGGGTTCAGTTCGGATGGAAAGCAACTCGCGATTCTGATGAAAACGCCGGGTTCCAGTTCAACTAGTCAAAGTTATTTCCAAATGTACGACCTGGTGACTGGAAAACTGGCGCACGAAGTGTTGCTTCCCGGTGACATCAATGAGAAGGGGGGATTGCGAGAACTGAATGGGACAGGAGTCTGGCTCGTTTCAAGTCGATATCTTTTGGATGTCCAGTCGGGAGCGATTATCGGCGAATTCGGCGTTAAAGAAAGTGGTTTGAAATTTATTCTAGAGTCAAACAGGCTAGATCAAAGTAGTGCCATGTATGTCAGCCGTCATGAAATATTTCTAATTGGTGGTGGACATATTTCGAGAAAGCAATTTTTGCAGAGATGGCCTCTGCTAACTGACGAAGTGCTTCAAACTGTAAACAACTATCGAAATGACACTTCTGCTTTGATCAAAAAAGGAAGCGAAGTTGCCATCCGCGTAGATTTTCAGGATCCTGAAGTTCCTGCGGATGAGGGGGCATTACAAGTGATCAAGGAGGTTCTGCAAGAGAAAGCCAGAAAAGCTGGCTTGGTTCCTGTGGAAGAGGCGGAATTTACACTGGCACTTTATTACGGCAGTGAGATTACCAAGCCTGTTTACGAGAAGAATAAAGAAGTTGTGATTCGCTCTCCGGGAGAATTGTTCGATAAACCCTCTTATAGTATGAAAAATTCCAATCCGAACGCGATTCTCGGCTTTGAAGATTCTTCCGGGAAACTGGTTTGGGGTGAAGCGGTTGAGCTTCCCAAAATGTTAATGCAAACCCGAGTCGGGGAATTCAAATCGGAGGAAGAGCAGAAGAACGAATTAAATTTTGACTCGGAACCGCCTCCTTCGAGCTCTGGAAAGAAAAGAGAAGCCACTCCTGAAGTTAAGGCTCGCAGCATGCGATCTAGGCTGACAACCGAATTGAATATGATCCGCATGCCATTTTACATCCCGGAGAACGGGACGGGGGTTTCGCTACCTGTGCTTATGTTTTATGACCAGTCGAATTAAGTCTCCAAATCAACTTGTCCAAGCTAGAGTGGAGTCAGAAATACTACATTTGTGTGGTGAATGTCGAAGGTAAGAGTGAGCTTTACTTCCACTCAAACGCTTCTCCTGTTAATAGCTCATATGCCTCAATGTATTTCGCCCGTGTTTGATCGACGATCTCGTTCGGGAGTGTGGGTGGAGGGCTGTTTTTGTCCCAGTCGGTTGATTCGAGCCAGTCGCGGACAAATTGTTTGTCGAATGAAAACTGTGGGCCGCCTGGTCTATAAGTTTCGAGAGGCCAGAATCGAGAAGAGTCGGGAGTCAGCACCTCGTCGATGAGAATAATTTCCTCATTGAGCAAACCGAACTCGAATTTGGTATCGGCTAGTATAATCCCTTTAGAGTGCGCGAAGTCGGCCGCTTGTTGATAGATCTCGAAAGAGAGTGCACGCAGTTTTTCGGAAAGATCGTTTCCAACCTGGCGACACATTTCTTCAAAAGGAATGTTTTCGTCGTGCCCCGATTCCGCCTTGGTCGCGGGGGTAAAGATAGGTTCGGGTAATTTAGCTGATTCTTCCAGTCCAGCCGGAAGTGAAATTCCGCAGACTGTTTGGCTCTGTTTATATTCCTTCCAACCCGAGCCGGATAAGTAACCTCGCACAACACATTCGATCGGGACGACTTCCGTCTTGCGGACAACCATGCTGCGGCCCATTAAATCGGCCAGTGGGGCTTCGGGAGGAAGCGGAAGCTCTGAAGGGGCCATACTGATCAGGTGGTTCGACACGTTCAGTCGCTCAAACCACATCTTGCTGATTCCGGTCAGGACACGTCCTTTGTCGGGAATTCCATTCGGCATAATCCAGTCGAATGCACTAATACGGTCGGTGGCGATGAACAGCAAGCGGTCACCGAAATCATACACATCCCGGACCTTTCCCCGTTTCACAGGTAAACCCGGAAGATGGCTTTCCGTAAACGCGTTCTGCGACATGGATCAATGACTCCAACAAAAAAAGAAACTCAACAGGGACAAGAATTCATTCCGATGAGACGGATTACTTGATTGAAAAAGCGAATTCTTTTACTGCAACGGGGTGAGAAAATCATATCTTCTGCGTATTTATCAGGGGGCGACGCATTTGCAAAGTCTAGCATTCGGGCCCTTCTTGAACAATCTTCCTGCCACCAGTACACTGAAGTGCATGTCGATTGTGAAACGGTCACTGGCAGTGTGATTGAAAGTAGATATTCTCTCTTCTCCGTGTATTGATAGTTCTTCGGCCCTGTCGAAGTCCACCTGCCGTTGGTTCCAGCAATCGAATGCTTTTCATCGTCTACAAACGAATCGTCGCACGAATTAAATTATTTTACCGGGTCTTAAAAAGGTAACAGCATGGGTGTAATGCGATTTGCTTTCGACCCGGAAGAAAATATACGGAGGCTGATCGACCGATTGGGTAAGCAGGCTTTTCTGGTGAATTACGAGGGAAAAGTTTTGCCTGGTCAGCAATTGATCGTTCAGGAAAATCAGATCTCAATTCGCAAGGCGGACGATCGCAGTGCCCGACTTTTCTTCCCATGGCCGATTTCCGGTAAGGGAGATGTCCTGTTCAGTACAGGGTCGTTGATCGAACGGGAAGAACCGTACTCTTTGCTCGTCGAACTGGCTCGCGGAAAAATTTCGAGCTTGAGGAATCAGTCGGGAAGCTGGCAACAGGTCGGGATGACGATTCCCTTGGAGTTCTACGATCGACTGGATGACGCGCATGATTTTCTTGCCCGGGGAGTTCAGACCAACGACGACGCCCGCGAGGCATGCCGCTTGGGAGGAGCGGCCTTGGAACAGGCACAGCTCGCGTCAGATGTCTTGATGGCCAGTTTCATTGAACAACGTATGAAGTTACAAAGCCGTCGCTATCAGAAACCTCCATTGCGATATTGTTGCGGCGTTGATTTTCATCTGCAACAGGACGATTCTCTGGCGGAATGGATTCACTGTTTCGATGAGGTTAGCTTACCTCTCAACTGGAAGATGTCGGAAGAATCCGAATCGAAGTTGTTAGAAGACCAGATCGAGACTTCGCTAGAATTACTCCGTCAACATAATCTGAACATTTCGGCGGGACCACTCCTTGATTTTTCCGATGCAGGATTGCCTGGTTGGATCAAACAATGGGAACGGGACGTTATCAGTATGCAGAGTCTGGTTTGTGATTTCGTTGAGACAACCGTCTCCCGTTATGCAAACCGAATTCGCAAGTGGGATCTTGCCATTCATGGCGAAATGGGAGCCGCTGGGGAGAACTGGGCATTTTTGACAGAAGAGGTGCGGCTCCGTTTATTGAGCCGGTCCCTCGAAATACTGAATCAGATCGATAATCAGTTGGAGGTTTCTCTCCTGATTACCGATCCATGGGGACTGTACCACGGAGAAGGGGGGTATGTATTAACCCCATTTGGCTTCGTTGATATATTGACTCGGGCCCGGGGAAGACTAAGTTCTCTCAAACTGGTCCTCACGAATAGTTATGAACCGAATCGGACTCCTCCGTTTGATTGGTTGGAACTCTCGCGGTTGATCGATTATTGGAGTGCCCTCACCATTCCATTGCAAGTGGTGTTGGCCGCTCCCTCTTCCGGTGATTTCCTTTCCCAGGCCAGTGAGCAAGTTGATTCTGCTGAATCTCATCTTGTCTCACAGAAATTACAGTCGGAGTGGTACGAAAAAGTGATCTCATTATTGATTGCCAAAGAGTCTGTTGTCGGTGTTCAATTTGAGCATTTTCATGACAAGGCTCCCCATCGATACGCCTCTGCCGGATTTGTAGATGTCACAGGAAAACCTAAAATCAGTTTAGAGCGACTTCCTCGGCTGCAAACATTTGACTGGAAACCATGATTCAAAATTCGATTTTCGAGTGATTTTCATCCATTCCCGTTTTACGCTGGTTAGACCCCCCCCTAAAACTCCCGTTGTAACCCGTAGCATAAATTCCAGATTGACCCATCAGCGGGTTTGGGGATCACCTCTCTATTTTCTTCTACTTGATTTGCAAAACGGTTTCGATATGAAGTTCACTGAACGAACGATTCACTTAGATCGACGTCAATTTCTGGCTCATTCGACTGCGGCTGCGACGATACTTTTCTCCGGCCAATTACGGGCTGATTCTGCACAAACTTCTGCGGGATTGATTCACTCGATCGAACGCGAAGTCCTATTCAATGGGCGAACAGGAGGGGGACGCTGGTTTCATCCCCGGGCCTGTGTTGTACCTGGTCGTGAGGGGAATCAGGTCCTTATGGCGTTGCAATCAATCAGCGGCTCTGATGTTTTTGGTCCGGTTCATTGGACATTATCGAATGATGCCGGCAAAACCTGGAGCAAGCCCGAACTCATCCCGGGGCTGGGCAGAACAGACTTCGATGCAGACCACGAAGTGGGTGTTTGTGACGTCACTCCGCAGTATCATTCACAAACTCAATCCACGATTGCGATGGGGCACAATGTTTATTACCGGGAGGGTGTGCTCGCCCGCCCGCAACTAACCCGTTGGCCGGTCTATGCGATTCGAAATGCGGACGGGAATTGGTCAGAACCTCGAAAACTGGTTTGGAACGATCCGCGCGGGGCTTTCATTTATACCTGCAACTGCGGGCAACGTCTGGTATTGGATAACGGCGAATTGTTGATTGCATTTACCTATGGAGCGACTGCAACGGAACCCCGCTTTATTTCAACGGTCCGCTGTACGTATGATGGTTCCGAGATCAATATCGTCGAGACCGGGAATGCTCTCCACAATAAAGTGAAACGGGGGTTACTTGAGCCGTCGTTGACTCGGTATGACGGGAAGTATTATGTCACGATCCGTGCGGAGGATGAGCGGGGATATGTGGCTGCTTCCGGCGATGGCTTGCACTGGGAAGAGGAGCAAGCCTGGTGTTGGGATGACGGAGAACCACTCGTCATGTCAACGACCCAGCAACATTGGTTGGAGCATTCCGATGCGTTATATCTCGTTTATACTCGCAAGGATGATCGAAATGCGAAAGTTATTCGCTACCGTGCCCCGATCTATATGGCGCAAGTCGATCTGAAAACATTGCGTTTGAAACGGGAGACCGAGCAGGTGGTCTTACCTTTGTTGGGTGATCCAGAGAACAATCCCCGCGGGGTGGCGATGATGGGGAATTTCAATATTACCCATTTGAATCAAAACGAATCCTGGGTGACTGTCGGTGAAACACTCCCGTTTGATGGTTACAAAGGGAATACACTCCTCGCCCGGATTAAATGGTCACATCCCAATCAGCTTGTTGCCAAATGAGTTGTTGTGCTCGTTGAGTTTGAACAGTTAACTGAGAAGTTCATGGACAACTTTTCCATGTACGTCGGTGAGACGCATATCCCGGCTGCTGAATCGCATTGTTAACCGGGTATGATTGATTCCCAACAAGTGCAGCATGGTTGCGTGCATGTCATGGATTTGCAGTTTGTTCTCAATGGCATAGTACCCATATTCATCGGTGGCACCATAAATCGTTCCCCCTTTCACACCTCCGCCTGCCATCCAGATGGTAAATCCAAACGGGTTGTGATCGCGGCCATCGTCTCCCTGGGCCATTGGCGTCCGTCCGAATTCTCCAGCCCAGACGATGAGCGTTTCGTCCAGGAGACTGCGTTCTTTAAGGTCATCGATAAGTGCCGCGACGGGTTGGTCAATCGCCAAGGCGTTTTTCTGGTGTCCTTCTCGCAGGCCTGCATGTTGATCCCAGCGGTCCAGTCCGGCGATATTGGGGCACGTCAGTTCAATAAAGCGAACTCCCTCTTCAACCAGCCGGCGAGCGGTCAGGCATTGACGTGCATAGGTGCGAGTAAATTCTTCTGGTGCGTCCAGGCCGTATTTCTTTTGTGTGGCTTCCGTTTCCTGGCTGAGATCGACGAGTTCAGGAACTGAGGTTTGCATGCGAAATGCGAGTTCATAATTCTGAATGGCCGATTCCAACTCGTCATGGGTTCCCGCTTGTTCCAGTACGCTTTCATCAAGCTGACGGAGTAGGTTCAATTTCCGCATCTGGGCCGATGCTGTTTTCTCCGTGCGGATTAAATCGGCCACGGGAGCATCCCCGTTCTTGAAGATGGAACCTTGGAAGGTCGCGGGGAGAAAGCCATTATGAAAACAGTCGAGTCCTCCCGGCGGAATCAAACCTCCCATCAGCACGACAAACCCGGGTAAGTTTTCGCTTTCGGAACCCAACCCGTACGTAAACCAGGATCCCATCGAAGGACGTCCCTGCAAACCGTGTCCCGTATGCAGAAAGTAATTCGCGTTGGTGTGCTCTGAAAAATTAGATGTCATGGAGCGAACAACACACAAATCATCAGCATGTTTCGCGATATTCGGGAAGAGATCACTGATCGGAATCCCGCTTTCCCCGTATTGGTTGAATTTCCACGGGCACTTCAACACCTTTCCAACATTGTCGAACTGGGTGGGTTGCACCTTCATCTTGAAGGGTTGTCCATGTTCTTTCGCCAACAGTGGCTTCGGATCGAAGCTATCCATCGCCGAAACGCCTCCATCCATATACAGGAAGATGACATGCTTCGCCTTGGGAGGATGATGCGTTGGTTTGGGGGCGAGTGGATTGAGCTCCTGATTAGTGGCCGCGAAACCCGATTGCTGAGCCAACGCACTCAGAGCGAGTGCTCCAAAACCTGTGGAGGTCTGTTGCAGCATGCGACGTCGAGAAAACGGAGCGCTTCCCAGTGATGCGAACGGATTTATTTGAGAATCATGCATGAGACAATCCACCTGTAATCAGTGGTCCCAATCGTATGGAGAAAAGGTTTGTTTGTTGATCCGCAGGTTTAGTTCAAATAGATAAAGTCTTTTACGTTGAACAAGACATGGGCATAATCAGCCCAACATTTGTTATCTACATCCGGGTCGCCTTGATATTCCTGTCGCTGTTGTTCAAGGAATGTTAACCCGAGTTCAATTTCATGGGGTTCTGGTTCACGACAAAACGCCTGGAGATACATTTTTCGAATCCGTGCGGAATCCGTTTCTCCAGGTGACTCCGATTTCAAAATCGTACTTGTCCAATGTTGCGCTTGTTCAATTACGAATGGGTTATTCATCATTGTTAATGCCTGAGCCGGTACGTTGGAGGTGGATCGCCGCCCCATCGTTGACATCGGAGTCGGAAAGTCAAAGGCGAGGAACATGGGGTTCAGGAAATTACGCCGGACCATCAAGTAGAGACTCCGTCGTCGATCTCCATCGAGCGGGCCTGATTTGGCTGGTCGTCCTCTTCCTTCCATAAACCGGGTCAGGAAAGGAGGAATCGATTCTCCACCCAGTTTGGGGTCAATCTGGCCGGAGACGAGCAGAACCGCATCCCGGACAGCCTCTGCTTCCAGACGCCGAATGGGCATTCGATGCCAGAGTCGATTGGCGGGATCTTCTTTTTCGGCGACAACATCGGCAGGTTCACTACTCATTCGATACGTTTGGGAGAGCACCATTTGCCGGTGGAGTGCCTTCAGGGACCAGTTTTGCTTTACCAGTTCAGTCGCAAGATAATCAAGCAGTTCCTGATGGGAAGCCGGTTCGCCGAGAATACCGAAATTATCCGGCGTGGGAACAATTCCTCGTCCAAAATGATGTAACCACAGCCGGTTAACAATCACACGTGCCGTGAACGGGTTTTCTGCGGATGCGATTTGCTCGGCCAGATTCAGGCGATTGGAACCCAATTCTTCAGTGGCGACTTCTGAGTTGAAAACTTCCAGGAAGCGACGGGGAACCTCGGTTCCCGGTTTTTCATGATTTCCTCGGATGAGGACATGCTCATTTTCCGGCGTTCCGTCAGTGATCGCGATGATTTTTTCTGGGGGTGGGATCAGTTTCAGCAGCCCCGTGATCTCATTTCGAAATTCAGTAACCGATTTTTTTACTTCCTTATCCATCAAAGAGAGTGCCGCGGGAAGAATCGCATTGAGAATGTCAATTTCCTCTGGAGATAAGTCTTCCAGGTTCTGGGCGGCCCGGTTGCTGATTCGTCGTATCAGATCGTAACAGGGAGCATCGATACTCCGCAGGCTGGAGTTTGCATACTCCTGATAGATGGTCGGATTAATCAGTGTAAACGGTGGTTTGGGGTTATCTGAAAAAAGGATTTCTTTCACGACGAGATCACCATCGTCTTCATCCATAATTTCAATATAAGCTTTATGTCCGATCGCTTTTTCGGTTGCCTGGGTAATCCAAAGGGTAACATCGTTATTCGGAACCGATTGCGAGAAGGAACCGTAGAGCGGATCTCGAATCAATTGCAGGCCATCCACAACCAGATTAAGGGCTCCCTGTTTGTATCCTCGTTGTTGAGAGGGAAGACCACCTCGTTTACGAACGCGGTAGTGAATGAACTTGTTCGTGACTTCAAAAGTGGGTGAGCGAAAGCTTCCCTGTAACTGGTTTCCAAGTTGACTCGTATGTTGTGCTGCTCCCGTCGTAAATTCCCACTCATTATTTTCGAGGCTGGAAAGGACTAGTTCTCCTTGTCCGGAAAACTTAAGGGGCATGGAGAAACTGTTGACAAACCAGTCGGTGGTCTTTTCAGGTTGAAAACGGGTGTAGATTTGAGCGTTCTTCCGGAATTCGGCTTCTTCACGCAAAGCTTTCTCGGCTCGGTCCAATGGCTGCTTCTTTTGGGCCGAACCAGACATTTTGCTTAACCGATACCACAGGAAGAAGGGGTGCTGCTCCGTTTTAATGCGTGGCTCCGCAAAGAGCTTGTCCTTCAATTTGGGAAGCAGACCTCCTGATTGGATTTCCTTTGAAAGTTGTGTCAGGATTTTTTGGCTTAATTCCTGATGTTCAGTTGTGGAAAGTTCATGCAGTCGTTGCAGTGCTTTCTGAGCTTGCGGGGTATCATTGATAATCGTCCAGTCCGACCGGGAGGATTGTAGATAACCCGCCAAAGCATAGTAATCGGCAGTCGTGATTGGGTCGAATTTATGATCATGACAACGAGTGCAAGAGACTGTCAGGCCCAAAAATGTTTTACTCAGCACATCAATTTGATTGTCTACCAGATCACATTCTTCTGCCCGAATGTCGACAGGGGAATGTTTCCCCTGAGCAAACCAGTAAAAGGCAGTTCCCTGAACAGATTCATTATTCCCTTCCGGAGAGCGCCGGGGGGACTCAAGAAGATCACCGGCGATATGCTCTTTGACGAATTGGTCGTACGGGAGGTCCTGATTAAATGCCCTTACGACATAATCCCGGTATCTCCAGGCGTGGAGAATGTTGTAATCAAACTCATGCCCATACGTCTCGGCGAACCGTGTCAGATCAAGCCAGTGTCGGGCCCAGCGCACACCATACTGTTCAGAGGCGAGCAATCGATCCACTACTTTCTCGTAGGCACTGTCCGAATCATCGTTCAGAAAAGTCTCCCGTTCTTCGGGTGTTGGAGGAAGTCCGGTTAAATCGAACGTGACCCGTCGCAGCCAGACTTCACGGTCTGCGGGTGGCGCGGGTTGTAAATTGGCTGCTTCCAGTTTAGCGAGAATGAAATGGTCTATCGGTTGAAGAGGCCAGCCCGTGTCTGAAATAGCGGGAGGGGCAATTGGTTTCACTGGCTGAAAGGACCAATGCTTGGCCCGTTCTTCCAGGTTGAATCCTGAGGCATCCGTGTTGGCGTCGATTTTTTCCTCGGGCCACGCAGCACCATCTTGAACCCAGCGTGTTAATGCCGCAATTTCATCGGCGGATAATTTTCCGTCAGGGGGCATCTGGTAACTGTCAGCCTCGTAATTGATCGCGTCGATCAATTCGCTCATCTCTGGGTGCCCCGGCTTGATCGCTGGGCCAGTGTCTCCCCCCTTTAATAAGAGCTCACGCGAATCCAGGCGTAAACTTGCTTCCTGGGTCTCAGGTCCGTGGCATTCATAGCAATGGGTTGCCAGCAGGGGGCGAATTTCTTTCTCGAAGAATTCCAACTGCTCAGCGGAGAACGAGGAGGACGCTTGCTCCGGTTCAGCACCTTGAACAGCCAGTGAACAGAGGCAGCAGGCCAAGCTGGTCAGCAGGTTGCGAAGCCAGAATAATTTCTCATGGAAAACAGAAAACATGGATCATGAATCTCCCTCAAAGCGCTAGCAGACAGGAAATTCATTATAAGACCGCGCTGGAGCGGAAGCCAGTTGCAGTTGACTTCCGATGGAGATTGAGCTGATCAATCGGAACAGAGGTTTTCGATTACGCCACGCGTAGCCCTTGAGCGGCGGGTATTTCGAAATGCGGTCCCACAGGGCCGTGTGCCGAGCCTTCCCACTGATGGCGATTCACCGACTTGTGCACTGCTTCGGCGACTTCCATTGCTGCCAGGCCAGCCTGAGCGTCGACGACGGGTTGTGCCCCCGTATTGATGCAATCGACAAAATTCTGCAATTCGGCTGTCAACGCGTCGATTTGGGGAACGACAATCTTCTCGACACCGATTTGTTTGCCGAAAATATCCTGCTTCATTTGCTCGATATCGGCATCCGGACGTTTCGCCCGTTCCGGCAGAGAAGGGCCATGTTTCAAGGTTTCTCCCGGTTTGAAAATCGAAACTTCCCGGGTCGTCAGATCGGCTGAGAAGCTTCCTTCATAGCCCCAGCAATGCAGAGTGCGACTTGGTTCCGGATGAATTCGGCTGGCGCTCAAGTCGGCGATACAACCATTCTCGAAATAAAGTCGTGCCTGGGCACAGTCCTCATGGTCGCTGACCACCGAGGCACCGAATGCTTCGACTTTGAGAACGGAAGAGTTGGTTAAAGCGAGTGCGAGGTCGATGTCGTGAATCATCAGGTCGTGGATGACGCCGATATCAGTCGAACGAAACGTGAACGGGGCGAGTCGCTCACAACGGATATATTTTGGAGTAGAGCAGGAGTCGGCGACTTTCCGAAAGGCTGGGTTGAATCGCTCGATGTGGCCGACTTGAACCAGGCAGTGATGTTTTTCAGAGAGAGCCACAATCCGGGCGGCTTCTTCATATGAGGCGGCGAGAGGTTTTTCCACCATCACCGGTAGTTTTCGGGAGATGAATTTTTCAGCGACGTCGAGATGGTAAATGGACGGGACGACAATCGAAACTGCATCAACTTTATCGAGTAGCTCATCCGGATCAGCGTACCAAGTCGTATTGCAGGCGGTTGCGATCGCTTGACCTTGCTCGGGATTGACTTCTGCAACACCGACCAGGTCCACTCCTTGCATTTCGGACAGAATCCGTGCGTGATGTCTTCCCAGTGCACCAACGCCAACCACTCCCAGTTTCAACAGGCTCATGCCGCCTTACGTCCTTTCGCTCCTTCAGCAGGGGCCGGGGCATTTCGGAAGGCTTCCCGTGCCCGTCCCATGCGTCCCTTACGTTGTTGATCAATGAATGTTAGCAAACTGGCCAGTTCGATGGGGAGCACATTATCGAGTTCTGACGAGAAAATCTGATGAATGTTGTCAAGTGTTTTGAACTCACGGTAGAGCATCTTGTAGGCTCTTTTGATGAGCGAGATCGTATCGCGACTAATTCCAGCTCGCTGCATGCCGACTAAGTTGATCGTTTTGATCGTCGGGTTATCGCTCCCTGCGGCCAGCATGAAGGGGGGAATGTCGTGTGGAACCCGGCAACCTCCACTGACAAAAGAAAGTTTGCCCAGGGTAGAAAAGTGGTGCACGACACAGTTCCCGGAGATGATGGCTCCATCGTGAACGTGCACGTGTCCTCCAAGCAGGACACCGTTCACGAGAATGACCCCGTTATAAATATGGCAATTATGAGCCACATGGCTATTCGCCATCAGCATATTGCGATTGCCGATGCGGGTGACATGGTCTTCTTTCTCGGCGCCCCGGTTGACGGTGACCCCTTCACGGAAAACATTGTCATCCCCAATGATGACGGCTGTTTCCGATTCCTGGTAGCTGATGTCCTGAGGTTCCGCACCAATAACCGCATTCGGGTAGAACCGGTTCCGTTCCCCAACGGTGGTGTTTCCCACAATGGTCACATGACTATCCAGGCGGCATCCTCGACCCAGAGAAACCGAAGGACCGACATAACAGAACGGACCGATTTCGATATCATCAGCCAGTTCCGCTCGTGGATCAACGTATGCTAGATGTGAAATTTTCCGAGACATGGCGACATCCTTGTGCCTCTATCTTAATTGGATTCAAGCGACCTTCAAAGAGGTTTCTGACTCCAATACCCCCCGATACTCGGTACGTAATTGACGGATTAACTTCCGATTTAACTCGTGACCAGAACGATATGCCTGGAAGTATCCGTGAATATCGCAGCCGAGCAGAGCAAAATCCCCAACGCAGTCCAGAATTTTATGACGCACGCATTCGTCATCAAATCTTGGACTATTTTCAATAATACCTTCCGGACCGAATACCAGTAAATCCTGGTAGGTAGTCCGCTTACCATAACCCAGAGACCGGAGCGCTTCGACCTCCTCCTGAAGTACAAAAGTCCGGCAACTTGCCAGCTCTTTCAGAAAAGAACCGGGTGAAATGGAAAGGTGAAAAACCTGTGGAGGAATTGGTGACCGCGGACCATAGTCAAGCTGATAGCCGATTTGCATTTCAGCTTGATTGTTTGGTCGGACAAACAATTCCATCCGCTGATCGTTTTGGACAGTGATCTGACGATCAATCGTCAGGGCGTAACGGGGACTGGTCTGAGCTTCGATCCCTGCTTCCAGCAGAGGATCGGTGAAGATCAGACTGGACCCGTCTCCTCCTGGCAATTCTTCGCCATTCACTTCGACCAGACAGTTATCGATCTGCAACCCAGCCAGGGCAGCGAGAACGTGTTCGGTCAGTTCGAGGGAGCAGTCACCGTTCTGTAAAGCGGTTCGCCGTTCCCGGGGAACACAGTAGTCAATCAGCGCCGGAATTCGCGGCAGTCCCGCTTTGTCAGTACGCTGAAACTGAATTCCTGTATTGGCTGCGGCGGGATGAAAGTGGACGTCGATCTCTGCACCGGTGATAAAACCGATACCCCGGCAGGAGACAGACTTTTTAATTGTCTGTTGCTGGCGAGATTGAAATCGACTGCGTTCGGTCACGTTGTCCTACTCTCAGATTAAAGCGGCAGTGCGGTATAAATATACGGCACTGCCGGGTTCCCCATGCTTATTGAATTTTCAATACAGGATGATTCGCCGCGTCACGTAGAAAATAATTACTGACGTGGTCTGGCGGCACCACCGGCGGTTTTTTCATATTCTTTATTCATAAACTCAAGGACAGCCTGAGTGATGTCGTCGCTGGGTTGACGATAGACAACCTGGTTCGACATTTTTTGCATCACTTCCTGAGGACCATCATCTGCTTTGACGGTTTCCTGGCTGTATCGAAGAATCAGTGTGTACTGTTGGTACTGAGCATATTTACCGATGATGTCAGTCACTTCCAGATAAGTCCGTTTGTACAATTCGGCTTCTTTCATGACCAGTTCCCGCTTAATTCGGCTGGCATCGGCCTGAAAAGATGCAACTGCAGAGGCAACTTTCTTTTCTTGTATGCTGAATTCAGGAGAAGTCGGAGTCAGTCCCTTCAAGGTCTCCTGTAATTTTTCGATGTCTTCTCGCTGTTTCTTGGCTCCTTCGGCAGCCATCTTCAGATCGTTCTCGATGGTTTCCCGCTCGGCTTTGAACTTTTTGTAGTTCTTGAAAATGAAAGCCATATCGACCAGCCCGATTTTATGCGGTTTGGCTGATTGGGCGGTTGCCTCGGTGCAGGTGGAAAGTAAAGCCCCCATGACAGCGACGGCGGTGATCGACAAAACTAGTTTTTTCACGGCTTAAGCACTCCTTTGCTTCACCCTGGCCCTGTCTTGAGCCATGACGAACGTGACTGATTTGTTTATTGAACGTGTACGAGGTGTAATGTACCGAGGTTGACCTAAAACGCTCGGAAAAATTCCCAGCCTGTTATTCGCTCTGGCTCTTTCCCTGAGAGAGAGACATCAAGTGTTGGGAATCTTTGATCAGAGTTTCGCTCGGTATTTTGCACAACCCCTTATTTACGTCAATATGAGTCCGGTGAAATCATTAGCCCCCTATGGAAAAAGCAGAAATCTTCCCGCTGGCCAACAGCTTTTCGAAGTTTTTTCGTAGGCTTTTTCCTGATTTTACGGAAGCCAAATCGACTCACTTTCTCGCTTTCCATCTCTCGCTTAAGAGATGCTTCGTTCCCTTGAACGGAGAAATCAGATCTCTGATAGGCGATATGATTTTCTGGAAGTGAGAATCGTCCTGACCGTAATAATCGGCATAATCCGCCTGATCGCTTGAACGACCCCTGCCTCCATCCCTGTTTTTGCGAGGGAACGCTTACTATCGGAAGACCTCCGGGGTTTCTGGCCCGGAGTGAACGCTCTCCTGTCCATAACATTATTGTTTTTCTTCACTCAACTAGCTTGTTCGGAAGAAAATCCCCAAAAAGTTCTGCCTGTATCGATCAGGGAAGATAAGTTTTCAGAGGAACGTTTAGTGTTCAATCCGTTTGTATTTCCGGATCGATGGTTTCTTCTCGGGATTTGGGCATCTCGATCCAAAGATTAGCCATTGTCAAGGAAATTTGTCCGATTCTCACAATGCCACTGAATCCTTATTGGTAAGAAGTTTGTAAAAATTTCCATTTTTATCAGATTTCCCTAAATAGCCTAAACTCTCATGTCGATGAGACTGAGAGAAGGCCCATTGATGTAGGCCAATGGTGATGAGGATGCGCGTCACGAGGACGACATTCTCGGTTTCGGTTACGAAGTCCTGTTCAGCGGGGTGAGGAGACTGCTCCGGCGGGAAGAATTCGTGGCTGTCCATCATAGGAAACAAGGAGTCCGAAATTAATCTCTCGGTTGCGATGTCGCAAACGACAGGAATTCCCTCGGGCAAGGAAGGCATACCAGGATTTGCACACAGATCCTCTGTTTCCCGGATGTGACTTATAGAGGGTCGCACAGAACGGTCGTAAGAAAGGCCAGAACACATGACAAGAATTAACACTAACGTTGCCTCACTGCGAGGTCTGCGAAGCTTGAACAAGGCGAATGACCTGTTGGGAACCTCCCTGACTCGTCTGTCTACAGGTTTGCAGATTAACTCAGGTCGAGACAACCCGGCTGGTTTGATTGCCGGTGAAACCCTTCGGGCTCAGATCACCACAATCGAGCAATCTATCAAAAACTCAAACCGTGCCAACAACGTGCTCGCCACGGCTGACTCAGCCATCGGTGAGATCAGCGGTCTGCTTAACCAGATTCGTGGTCTGGTTCAGGAAGGTTTGAACGACGGAGCGTTGTCCGACGAAGAGATCTCAGCTAACCAGCTGCAGATTGACGCGGCTCTCTCCGCTATTAACCGTATTTCTGCCAACACCACATTCGCAGGTGCAAAATTGATCGACGGTAGTAAAGGCTTTACTACCCAGCAAACAACAGCTGACGCTGCTGAACTCACAGACTTCCAAATCAACGAAGCCGTTTTCGGCTCCAGCTCAACAATCGAAGTTGTGGCTGAAGTAAACACCGTCGCGGAAAAAGCGGAACTGCACTTTGCCGGTGGACTCTCTTCTCAAACCACTTTCGAAGTTTCTGGTTCACGCGGAAGCCAGGTGCTCTTCTTTGACTCGGCTTCAACTACCAGCAACATCGCTGACGCTGTGAACGCCGCGACCGGTGTTACCGGTGTTTCCGCGACAGCAACCACAGGAACTCTCGGTACCCTGACGGTGAATACTCAAGTCGCGACAGTCGCTGGTGAAGTTACCTTGGACTCGACTAACACGAACGCCGACGTGACCTTCACTGACGCCCGTGCGACCGGTACTCAAGGTCTGTTCACGAACAAAATCAGTGTTGTCTTTGTTGACCCGAGTGCGAACAGCCAGTCGTTGTCAATCTCTTCGATTGCTTCGAACGTGATTACTGTTTCTCTGGCAACGAACGGTAACGGTACGATTACTTCAACTGCTGACGACATTGAGACTTTGATCAATGCCAACAGCACTGCCAATGCCCTGGTAACTGCCGCTGCTGAAGGGGATGGTTCAGGGGTTGTCGAAGCCATCACTTCTACTCAGGTAGGGGACGGGGTTGACCAGCAGGACGCCGGTTTGGTCTTTACCGATGTTCGTGGTACAACATCAGGACAAGCTCTGTTCACGAACAAAATCTCGGTTCAACTGGCTGATCCAGGTGGAAACAACCAGACTCTGGGTGCGACTCACACCACTGAAGCCAACGGTCAGGAAACGATCGTCATTAACTTGGCGACGAACGGTAACGGTACGATTACCTCGACCGCTGACGAAGTCGAAGCGTTGATCAATGGTAACGCTACATTGAACGCTCTGGTCTCGGCTGTTGACAACGGTAATGGTACAGACACACTGGCTGCCGCGGCTGCAACTCTGGTTGGCGATGGTGTCGATTCCACCATCTCCTTCACCAGTTCTGAGTACGGCTCCAACGAGTTTGTTGACATTAACGTGTTGACCGGTACCTTCTCTACGACATTAGCTGATGATACAACTTCAGCAACTCGTGATGCGGGTGTGGACATCGGAGTGACGATCAACGGTCAAACTGCTCAGACTAATGGATTGCAAGCTGGTGTGAAAACCGCCAACCTCGACGTTGCTTTAACAATCGCCGAAGCGAGCAACTCGGCTTCAACTTCAACGACCATCACCATCACTGGTGGAGGTTCACTCTTCCAGATTGGTCAGGAAGTCTCTTCACAGGGTCAGATCGGTATCGGTATCGATGCGATCAACACCGCTCGACTCGGTGGATCATCTGGAAAACTGTACGAACTCGGTTCTGGTGCTGGTAAGAGCTTGCTCGACGTCGGCCCGTCTGTTCCCGGTTCGACTCTCGTCGACATCGTCGAAGAAGCGATCTCCCGCGTGAACACTCTCCGGGGTCGTATCGGTGCTCTCCAGAAGAACGTTATCGAGACGAATATCTCGTCACTCGGTGTCGCCTTGGAGAACATCTCCGAAGCCCGTAGCCAGATTGTGGATACCGACTTCGCGGCCGAAACTGCGAACCTGCAGAAGGCCCAGATCCTCAATCAGTCCAGCTTGACGGTTCTCGGTATCGCGAACCAACAACCCGGACAGGTCCTGAGTCTCCTCCGAGGGTAAGTTCCCTGACTTACACCCGGAGCTGAGGATCAGCCCGAATTGATTACCAAACGGCGTCGTGAAAACTCACGACGCCGTTTTTTTTGTTTCTGATCCTGTTTTCAGGGGAAAGTACGGGAATGAAGTCCTGGAAAATGCCCACTCTCCGTCGCCCTTCATCAATTAAAGGGGTATGAACCTGGCTCTCAAGGCCGTTTCATAACCCGGTTGTGCCTGTTCAAACGTGTGGAATTCTCCATAGGTCTACTCGCATCAGAGGGTTATGAAACCAACTTTAGTAAAGCAGGGAAAACTTGAGCGATTACTCCTTCCGCACCAATGATCCCGGCGCGGAGAGGCCGATGTAATACGAAAGAGACCGGAGCGGACCGGCTACGGGACCGTACGGATCAGGAATCACCCGTTGAATCGCCAATTCCCAGGGAAGGGAAATCGATGATCGATCTGAAGGATCAGTTGCAAGAGGGGCTGAAAGCGCATCAGGCTGGGGACTTGGCGACTGCGACCTCGACCTATCAGCAGATTCTGCGCGTCGATGAATCGCATGCGGATGCCTTGCATCTGTTGGGGGTGGTTCACCTGCAGGCAGGGAAACATGCCGAGGCCATCGACCTGATTGAAAAGGCCGTCGAGGCCGATCCTTCGAATCCGATCTATCGGAACAACCTGGGGACCAGCTATCGGGGCTTGAGCCGCTTCGACCGGGCCGTCGACTCTTTTGGGGAAGCTTTGAAGCTGAATCCCGAATATGCGCAAGCCTGGTACAACATGGGTTGTTCCTACGAAGCGCAAAAGATGTGGGACGAGGCAGCCGAGTCCTATCGCGAGACCCTCAAGCGGATGCCCGAGTTCTCCCAAGCCTGGAACAATCTGGGGAACGTACTGCTGAAACTGGAATCTCCAAAGGATGCAAGACTCTGCTTTCTGGAACTCATCCGGTTACAACCGGAGTCT
>JAGQQC010000329.1 GCA_020426395.1 Planctomycetaceae bacterium | reverse complement strand
CTGTTCATCGCTTCTATAAGAGGAATCGAACTGTATGTCGAAGACGATTCGTGAAGAAATTGAAACACTCCGCGAAGAATTACGTCGTCATAACAAGCTCTATTATGTCGACGCCGCCTCCGAAATCACGGATCGCGAATACGATCGGCTAATGAAACAGTTGGAAAAGCTGGAAGCCGAGCACCCCGAATATGATTCTCCCGATAGTCCAACACATCAGGTTGGTGGAGAACCGATCGATGGTTTCACAACCGTTACGCACCGGGTGCCGATGCTGTCGATTGATAACGCCTTCAACACGGAGGAGTTGACTGCCTTCGATCAGCGCGTTCGAAAATTACTGGCAACGGACGATTTCGAATATACGCTGGAATACAAAATCGATGGAGTCGCCCTCTCCCTGATTTATGAAGAAGGAAGCCTCACACAGGCAGTGACACGGGGAAATGGCGTTGAAGGGGATGACGTCACCCATAATGCGCGGGTCATGCGGGGGGTGCCGTTGAAATTATTGGGGAAAAATCTTCCGGCTGTTCTGGAAGTTCGAGGGGAAGCTTACATCCGGAACTCTGACTTCGCCGAGATTCGGGCGGAACAGGAAGCGGCCGGTGAGCAAGTCTTTGCGAACCCACGCAACGCGACGAGCGGAGCGCTTAAACGACTTGACCCGACTTTGTCTGCCAAGATGAGACTGCATTTTTTCGCACATGGAATTGGTTATACCGAAGGTGTCGAATTCGAAACGCAGCATGATTTCATCAAACAGGTTCAACAGATGGGGGTTCCCACCACCCCGGAAATGGTTCGCTGCGCGAACATCGATGATGTTCAGACGAAGCTGGAAATGTTGATCGACAAATTACCTCTCCTCGATTTTGAAGTCGATGGAATCGTGGTCAAAGTAGACCGGCTCGATCTCCGAGAAGAACTGGGCAATACCTCCAAAAGTCCGCGGTGGGTTATTGCCTATAAATGGGAGAAGTACGAAGCGGTCACTCAGGTCCGCGAGATTGAAATCTCTGTTGGTAAAACAGGGGCACTGACACCGCTGGCCCATCTGGAACCCGTTGAGATCGCTGGGACAACCGTCTCGCGATCAAGTCTGCACAATCGGGATGAGATCGAACGACTTGATATCCGCGAGGGCGACTGGGTAGTCGTTGAAAAGGCAGGCAAAATCATTCCGCATGTCGTCCGGGTTGAAATCCATCGCCGAACAGGCGATGAAAAACCGTACAAGTTCCCAATCCGTTGCCCGGCCTGCGGGGGTGAAGTACAGCAGGATGAAGGGGGAGTTTACATCCGTTGTATTAATCTCAACTGCCCTGCTCAGCTTCGGGAAACATTACGGTTTTATGCCTCTCGGAGCGCAATGGACATCGAGGGAATGGGGATTAAGCTGGTTGAACAATTAATTGAAGCTGGGCTACTCACTAAACTGACTGATATCTATCGACTCGCTGAAAAACGAGATGAATTACTCGCCTTGGAACGGATGGGGGAAAAATCGGTCGACAACCTGCTCACGGGGATCGAAAAATCAAAAGTGCAACCTTTGTGGCGATTACTGACTGGTCTCAACATCCGTCATATCGGGGCACGAGGAAGTCAGATTCTGGCAGAAGAGTTCGGCACGATGGACAAAATCATGGAGCAGTCCGTAGACGAGCTGGCCGCGGTTGAAGAGATTGGTCCGGTGATCGCCGAATCGGTCCATCAGTTTTTTCAGTCAACGGTGGGCCAGGAAACAGTCAAAGAACTGAAAGCATTCGGTCTGAACATGGGAACCCCTGTTTCGGACCGTAAGCAATCCAGCCAGCAGGCAGGAATTCTGGCCGGAAAGACCCTGGTTGTGACGGGAACGCTCAAGAAATTCACCCGGGACGAGATCCATGAGATGATTCGGGCAGAGGGTGGGAAAGCGGCGTCGAGTGTATCGTCCAAAACGGATTTTCTGGTTGCAGGGGAAAAAGCGGGGAGTAAATTAGACAAGGCAGGAAAACTGGGCGTGGCCGTACTGTCTGAAGAGGAATTTCTATCACAGATCGGGAAGGAATAAAAACAACGAGTTGGACTCCCCTTTCCCCGCGGGCGGATATGAGTTAAAAGATCAGATCCACGCCAACAAGGATGTTGCCAGCCGGACGTTTCATGTCTCATTCTTCTCCCAACCACGCCTACCCTGCGACGGTTTCTTTACCGAAATCGACCAGTAAGCATCTGCCTGCCTTCGATCATATTCGGGTAGCTGGAGTACTTCTGGTACTGCTATTACATGCGCTGGTTCCCTACGTCTCCCATAAAATGCCGGGATTGGTCTGGCCGGTTCAGGAACGGCCTGGAGACGAAGTTCTGGATGCCATGTTCTGGTGGATTGAATGCTTCGTAATGCCCCTGTTTCTGTTGCTCTCCGGGTTTGTTGCGGGTCGGTTACTACTGCATTCCTCGCGAATTGAATTTTTCCGACATCGAAAACGGCGACTTTTTTTCCCGTTATTATTCGGAATCGCGTTTGTACTTCCTTTTGATCTCTATGCCTGGGCACTCGGTTTTGTGATTCATGGAGATGCTCCAGCAAAAAGTTTGTACACACTCAAATTTGGAGCAGGGATTGATGAGCAATTGTGGGGACTTTCCCACTTGTGGTATCTCGAATATGTTTTCTTATATTGCCTGATTCTGACCGGCGGGTTGTGGTTGCTGGAGCGTTTTCCCAAATTGAACCTGTTTCTGCGAAAGTTAGAGCCAAGCAATCATTGGGTCAAAATTACCTTCCTGGCCGTGGCTGCGGTCGCGATACTTGCCTGGGAACCCAAAGTGGTGGTCGGGTTCCAACATCGATTCTGGCCAGTTCCTTCGAAGTTCTTGTATAGTGGCCTCTTCTTTGTCGGCGGGTTCTGGCTGCAACGAGCGGAGGGAAGCCTCGACTGGCTCCGAAAATGGGGACCGGCTTGTGCGGTCGGTGCAGTCGTCGTTTATGTTTGTGCGCTCCCGATGATCCATCAGGAAATCCGCACCGTGATCTCCCCTGACGAACGCTGGCTGATGTGTTCCTCTATCGTCTACACCGCCTGGTTCAGTTGCCTCGGAATGATGGGCTGTTTTCTGCGGTGGATGAATCGATCTGTCGCGTGGATCAGCTATTTTGCCGCAGCCTCGTTCTGGATGTATCTAGTTCACCATCCGATAATTGGGGCAATTCATACCGGGCTTGCTTTCGTTTCTCTGCCTCCCATGTTAAAAGGTTTGTTGGCCTGGTTGTTAACCATCGGAATGACAGTGGGTAGTTACGAACTGTTCGTCCGTAAGACGAAGCTGGGGGCGTGGCTCAATGGAAAACGCCGCTGGCGTGAAAAACCGGCCATGCAGGAGGAAGAGACTCCCGCAGTACCCCTAAAAGAAGCTGCCTGAGTGTCGCCTCAAAAACATTCTTTCCAGGTAACGGGGAATTTTTCGGTTCAACGCAGTCGCTGACGATCAGACATGGCTTATTCCGTTAAAGAAATCTATTTCACATTACAGGGAGAGGGAGCGCAAACGGGACGACCGGCAATCTTCTGTCGGTTTGCTGGTTGCAATCTCTGGACGGGACGGGAAGAGGATCGCGCAAAGGCCATCTGTCAATTCTGCGATACGGATTTTGTTGGAACGGATGGCCCGGGAGGGGGAACATTCCCCACGGCCAAAGAGCTTGCAAAAAATCTTCGCACCTATTGGCCGCAAGAGAATAACATTCCGCCCTACATTGTGTGTACTGGTGGAGAGCCCCTTCTGCAAATTGATGACGCACTCATCAACGCGGTCCACGATGAAGGCATGCTGCTGGCCATTGAAACGAACGGAACAAAACTTCCTCCTGCGGGAATCGACTGGGTTTGCGTGAGCCCTAAAGCGGGAAGCGATTTTATTCTGAAACAGGGGGATGAATTGAAACTTGTCTATCCTCAACCCGAGGCCCTTCCGGAACAGTTCGTCGATCTGGAGTTCGACCATTTTTATCTACAACCGATGGACGGCCCGGAGATAGAGAAAAACAGAGCGGCAGCAGTTCAGTATTGTCTGGAACATCCCCAATGGAAGTTGAGTTTACAGACCCACAAGACACTGGGAATTGATTGAGCCTCACCAACCAGCGTATAAGGAAAAACCCGCATCGACCTCGGGGATCAATGCGGGTTTTCTTATTCAACATTATGTGTAATTCAGATTACGCTTCGATTTCGTAACCTTTACGTTGTTCACGACCCTGCATCTGCTGAGCCTGACTGTCACCGATGATTTGCTCGGCCACCGGATCCCATTTCAGTTCGCGATCCAACCGGATAGCGATGTTGGCCAGATGGCAGTTCGCCAGCGCTCGGTTATGGGTGTGGACATCAGAAATCGGCTGTTTGCCGGTTTTGATGCAATCCAGGAAGTTATACATATGGGCGTATTTGCCTTCGGGCAGTTTCCCACCATAAACTTCGGCGATCTGGTCATCGGTAATCGGATTCGTTTCGAGATCTTCAACCGGTTTCCCTTTCATCGCTCCCCGGCTAACGTGGAAGCGGCCTTTAGTTCCTTCGAAGAGGATACCGTTTCCATTAGCGGAATCGGAGACGATATTCATCGTAATACCGTTTTCAAATTTCAACTGTACGTCGAATTTGTTAGCAACGTTGTACATGTCGTCCCGAGTCGGCATACCATCTTTATATGCCATGGGATGCTCAACCATGATTGGGGTGACGGTTTGAGGACCGGTGCCGGTTAAGCCACAAGCCCAGGTAGCGATATCAACGTGATGTGCTCCCCAGTCGGTCATTTTTCCACCAGAGTATTCATACCACCAACGGAATTCGTAATGGCAGCGGCTGAAGGGATACCCTCCACCCGATTTGGCTAACGAACGATACTCTACAACGGGTGCTTGACCCAGCCACATATCCCAGTTCAGTCCTGTCGGAACAGGCGCGAGTGGAATTTCGGGACTGGCAGGTCCTTGACCGATGTCACATGTCACCGTATGCACATCGCCGATGCGACCGTCACGGATCATGGCAATCGCTTTCAAGAAGCGAAGACCCATTTCGGAACGCTGTTGAGTACCAACCTGAAAAATGCGGCCAGTTTCTTTCTGAACTTTGTTGATCATCTTTCCTTCTTCGATGGTCAACGTCAGTGGTTTTTCGCAGTAAACATCTTTACCGGCTTTCATCGCTTCGATGGCGACTTTCGTGTGCCAGTGGTCGGTAGTCACGCAGAGAATAGCGTTGATGTCGTCGCGTTCGATTACCTTGCGGTAATCTTCATACATATCAGCATCGCGACCTTGAGCTTCCTTCACACGGCTTTTCGCTTTTTCGACGTTGTTCTTATCGACATCGCAAACGGCAACGATATCAAAGTACTCCATCGCGCGGCGGGCACCCACATCATTCCAGCGGTCTCCGGTACCAACACATCCC
>JAGQQC010000328.1 GCA_020426395.1 Planctomycetaceae bacterium | reverse complement strand
AAAGAAGAAGTGAGTACGACAGAAGGTGGATTTAGGGGTATGGAGAAAGAGATCGAAGCCAAGGTGATCGTATTTATGATCGTGACATCGGGCACAACCAACCGTCATGCCCATCAGACCTCGTGAGACCACATCGATCCGGTCGTCGATAATATCATGCGTATTATTACGAAACCGACGACCGACCGTCAGAAAGCCCATCGCGGCAAGTTCTTTTTTCGGTTCTTCTAGGTCGAGACAGTCGGCCGCGAGTTGTTCAATTAAGAATTGGTCGTAAGGTTTGTCGTTGTTGAACGCTTCAATCACATAGTCGCGGTAAGTGTAGGAATATCCATAACGAGGTTCGGCGGTGAAGACGTACCCTTTCGTATCGGCATACCTCGCCACATCAAGCCAGTGCCGGCCCCAGCGCTGACCGTACTCGGGCATGGAGAGATATTTCTCGACGAGTTCGGAGTAAGCTTCGGGTGACTCGTTGTTGACGAACTCTTCGACTTCTTCCCAAGTGGGAGGTAAGCCCAATAGATCGATCTTCAGTCGTCGGATCAGGGTTCGTTTCTCGGCGGGAGAATTAAGCGTTAAACCTTGATCTTCCAGTTTTTTAAGAACAAAGTTATCGACGGTCGTCTGTACCCGTTCCGGATGGGAGACGGTCGGCAGAACGGGATCGGCGATCGGTTTGTAAGACCAGTGCTCTTTACGCAATGCATTGAAATCGAACGGGCCTCCCAGTTTCGGAGTGTTTGTCGTTTCTTCTTTCGGCCAGTAGGCTCCTTCGGCAATCCAGCGACGAATATGGGCGATCTCTTCGTCACTCATTTTCCCTTTGGGCGGCATTTGAGTGTCGTCATCGGAATAAATGATGACCTGCATCAGCCGACTTCGGTCGGGGTCGTCTGTGACGACCATCTCTTCATAGTCTTTGAGCCCTTTGATGAAGGAACCATTGTCAAAACGGATTTCCATCTCCTGTTTTTTTTCGCCGTGACATTCAGCACAATGTTTGAGGAGCAGGGGCCGGATCGATTTTTCGAAAAACTCGATTTGGGCCGGCTCTGCTTCTGCGCGGACAGTATTTGATGCGAACGGCACTAACAGGCTGCACACGAGCAGAAACCAAACGGCTTTGGAGCAGGAAAACAATCGCGATTCAGGCATAGAGTTCTCAATAAACTCGCAGGAGGAAGGTCACCGTAGTGGTCTACAGTGAATTAGTCAGGAAGGCAGGGCTGAGGTAGGTCGCTTTGTAACGATTAGGAAGAGTTATTTTCAGGGAGAAAATACATCAATACAAATCGATATGTTATTCTAGTCTAGTCGTGACCGGCACTGCAAGTAGATAAAAGTGAACTGGAAAATTTCACATTTCCTCTTGGGCTCTTTTCTGAACAGATTCTCTATCAATTGAAATCAGGAAATGATCCTCAAAATGAGTATACCCCATCTATTTTAAGGTGCTTTCCTTTTTACATCTGCATTGCCGTTTACGTTCGCTTCTGAAGCGAATGGACAGTAAAATAAGAGTTTTGGCTCTCCTGCCCGCGAATTCCTGCCTGTCTGAAAAGTGAATCCCCAGATGTCCAATACCGAGTCCGAGACGGGAGTCTCGTCCCCTGTTTACCCACTCCTAAATCCCGAACCGATGGATCCGCAACTGACCACTATTCAGCCGGGTGGTGGAGTCGTGATCAAACTTGAGATGCTCTGGGGAAAGTGGCGCCGCACCTGGTTGAAGATTTTCCGCCGAGGATATGTCAAGCGGATGCAAGAACTTCGTAAAGGGTCAGTCAATCCTTGTCCGCACGATGTTCTCGATCCACGTGATTTGAAGTTCTACCAGAATCAGGAAGGGTATTACTGGGAAGAACAGGACGATCCTTTTACCAGTCGCGATCGTATTCCGTTTGCCCGGGTTGGATTAGCAGAGTTAATCGTCTTCTCAGCGTGCTGTTTTATACCACCGCTGATTCTGATTCCATTTTTGATTGGTGCTTCGCCTGGTTTCTGGATGGTTCTGGGGTGGTTGGTCGTGATTGGTTCTCTGGTGAAAGGAGGGCTCATCGTTTGGTTCTTTCGTGACCCCGAGCGCCCAATTCCGTCTGAACCCGGATTGGTGATTTCCCCCGCGGATGGCAAAGTAGTTTTGATTGAAGAAATCGAACACGATGACCAAATCGGCGGACCTGCAGTATTAATTGGCATTTTTCTGTCAATTTTTAACGTGCATATGAACCGCTCACCAATTGAAGCCCGGGTGATTGGTTTGAAATACAAACCCGGAAAATGTTTGAACGCCTTGCGACCGGAATCTGCGAAGGAAAATGAGCAATTGGCCGTGAAAATCCAGCAATTGGATGCACCACATCGTCCGATGGTGGTGCGTCAGATTACGGGGGCCATCGCGCGCCGGATTGTCTGTTGGGTCAAACCGGGAGACTTGCTAGCTCGCGGGGAGCGATTTGGCATGATCAAGCTAGGTTCGCGAACGGAGCTAGTCCTTCCCCGGGAAGAGGGAATGGAAATCGTCACGCAATTGGGACAGCATATCAAAGCCGGAAAATCTGTTCTCGTCCGGTATAAATCGGAATAATCCGGAGCAGAAAACGATTCATCATGGTAACTGGTTGCCTGTATCGGACAAAATAGAGGACGTCCTTGCCACCGTATTTAATAAAGAGAATGACTTGAAAGCACGCGAGAAACTGCGTCAGGGGACCACTTTGAATCGTAAGCAGAAGATGTTTGCCGTCTTCCCCACCTTGCTCACATTGGGTAATGCCGCTTGTGGGTTCGGGAGTATTACGTTTGCCGCGAAGATCGGTCCCGAGTCGAGTGACGGTCATAGTCTGTTTATTGCTGCTGCCCTTATCTTTCTGGCGATGTTATTCGACGCCCTGGATGGAAGTGCCGCGCGCTGGACGAAACAAACTTCGGACTTCGGGGCTCAGTTGGACAGCCTGTGTGATGCGATCAGCTCTGGGGTTGCCCCCGCTTTCCTGATGTTACAATTCTCACGTGATTACCACTCCCGATTCTTATGGGTAATCGCCGTTTTGTTTGTCCTTTGCGCCGTGCTGAGATTAGCCCGGTTCAATGTTGAAACGGACGAGGAAGACACGCATGAATTCTTCAGCGGTCTGCCTGCCCCCGCAGCGGCGGGTTTAATTGCTTCCTTTCCAATAGCCATGCATGGCCTGGTCGGTTGGAAAGAATCGGCCGATCCCAACGACACTTGGTTTGTAAACCTGCTCGATTGGCTGATGTTGGCGATGAAGCAAGGGCTGCCGTTTATCATGTTGGCCGCCGCGTTTCTGATGGTTTCCCGAATTCGCTACGTACACGTCTTTAACGCGTTCATCCGCGGACGCCATTCCCGGAAACATTTAATTCAGATTGTCTTCACATTAGCGATCATCATAGTCTTTAATGAGCTTGCGCTCCCTCTCGTTCTCTGCTACATCACCTTCCTCCCCCCGGTACAAGCTTTCTGGAAAGAGTTTCGTAGCGGGCGTTTTTCATTCCGGGAGAGAACCTCTCAACCGACCGAAACTTCCTCACTCGACGATGCTGATGACGAGCCTGAGATTAACTCTGGCCACGAATTACCGGAGGAAAGCGAAGAGCCTCACGATAATTCCTCCCCCTTGATGTAACTGCCTCTTTCTAGAGACTCGGTTACGATTCAGATACGACCGCTGTTGATGCCCATCAAGTTCAGTCCCCCCTCAAAGAGGAGAATTCGATGAAACGTCCGCTCTCAGTTTCTGTGCTCGTGTTAACCCTCTGCTCGCTGCTGTTCCTGTTCATCCCAACCACAAAACAAGCATTCGCGGAGAAGAAACGGCTTTCGGCAAAGTATGTTGGCGAGTATGCGGCCGTTCCCTGGACTGCGAAGGGAATCGAAATCACACCGGGATCCCGGCAAGACCGGGTGCGTGATCTGAATTTCGCGGTCTCTTCAATCAACCTCAATGGGGATATTTCTCCTGGATTTCTACAAGGTTGGAATCAACGCGCAAAATTGGCCCGCGAGCAGGGGGGAGCATTTCTACCGCGTGTCTATTTCTGGGATGGTAATGATCGATTTACTGGGCCGCTACGAGACATCGACGTCTATTGGAATCGGCTCGATACATTTCTGGGGGCGATGGATCTCGAAAACTTCACAGGTATCATTCTGGCGGAGGAAAACATTCATTATGCAGGTCGACCGGAAGTGCTGGCGGAACTCTATCACCGTGTCAAAGAGAAGTACGATATAGAAGTCTGGCAATGGTGGTCGCCGTACCGACAGACCCCTTCCTCCGGAGGCTGGATTCCGGCAGATGGTTGGGTCATCGACCACTATTTCACTGGAGATCCTGCCTTTCGCCGTGATGTAAGAAAATATCTGATCACCGGCAAACCGCTGGTCATCATGCCGTGGGCTGCGCAGATGGATCTCAATAAGGAAATGACCGAAAGCGAATGGGCTGCGAATCAGTTCCAACTCGATACCGCAGTCGAGTTCAACGTGCCGGTTGCCTTTTTCTGGATTCACGGTGTTGCAGCCAACTTCGGATGTAATCGCGGAGAACCGCAGACCGAGATTGATCGAATCAATCACTGGGTCTGGGATTATATCGAGCGTGTTCGTGAATTAGCGGATGATTATGACGGTCTGGAGAGTGCCGATATCGCAACAGGCGACGTTCACGAAATCGGTCCGACACAGGGAGACCGGTTGGTTTATTCGGAGTCATTCTCTGATGAAAAATGTGTAGACGATGCCTCCATGACCGGCTTCCGTGACTTTCTCCTGGACGGTCAGGCATTGGCTGTCCGGGGATACCGCGGACGTGATATTGATTGCTCACTGGAATATCGTTTCCAGGGGGAACTGAGTGCTCTTGAACCTGCTGTTCAACTCGAGGTAAACCGGCATCCAAAGTTTCAGGGCAAGGTGGAAGTTGCCATTTCCAAATCAGGCGAGCACTGGATCAGACAGGAAGCCGATTCGAGCACTCAATCCCAACTTCGATTAACCACCGAAAATTCTGCAGAATTCAAAAGCGTGCAGGAGTTTCGGGTCAGAGTCCATATCACCGGAAAATCACTCGAAGACGGTTCCCCCGCCGTGTTTCTGGATAACCTCGTCATTCAGGCCGGCATTCAGGCCGCCGAGAATAAACAGATTCAGCTGACCTCTTTCGAAGAGGGGCCGGATCGTTTCAGCTACGTAGAGGAATTTCTGTCGCAAAAGTATCGCTATTACGCCGACATCACGAACGAGCATCAACTCACCTGGCAGAAAGGTAAAATCGGCGTTCGTCTGCGACCGGGGGGGACGCAAGTGGCGATCATCTGGAAAGTGACGGCTCCGGAAGCGTTTCACAACATTCAGGTGCAGATCGACGGGTTCGCCAATCGGATCAACCTGGGAACGAATCATTACCTCGATGTCTCTTCCGA